>JBDSHM010000322.1:0-7543 GCA_039918495.1 Sulfuriferula sp.
TTGCGCATGAGGTGGGCCATCATGTGCAAAATCTGCTTGGCATCTCCGAAAAAGTGCATGCGGCGCAAGCGCGTGCGAGTAGCGAGGCACAGGCAAATGCGCTATCCGTACGGTTGGAATTGCAGGCGGATTGTTTTGCGGGCGTATGGGGAAATCATGCCGATAAAATGCGGCATATCATCGAACCGGGAGAAATCCAGCAGGCGCTTACGGCAGCCGCTGCCATTGGCGATGACCGGTTGCAGCAACAGTCGCGGGGTCAGGTGGCACCCGATACCTTTACTCATGGCACCTCGGCACAGAGCGTGCGCTGGTTCCAGCGTGGTATCGACTCCGGTGACCCGAAGCAATGCAATACGTTTGGATCGCAGCGCGTCTAGCGTGAGGATGAACCGGCAATATTCGCAATGAATATCATTGAGGCCGGTGTACGAGGTGATTCCGGGCAAGCATCAGGCATGTGCGGTTTGTTCCTGAGCCGGCAGCCATTGTTTCAGTAGCCAGCGCAGCAGGAGGACAGTAAGACCGGCTATCAATGCACCGCTCAAGATGTCTACCGGGAAGTGCGCACCCAAAACAGGGCGCGATAGACACACCAGCAGGGCAAATATCCACAAGCCCCAGCGCAATGGTCGGGCCGCCTGATAGGACAGGCTGGCTGCCAGCAATACAGCAAAAGTGGCATGTCCGGAAGGGAAGCTGTGATGGAATTCTGGTCGTCCGACAACATGCACCCAGTGCGAACCCAAAGCCAGTAAAGGGCGGGGGAAGTCCAGCAAGGGTTTAAGCAGCAAGACAATCGATCCGGTAATAACATAGCCCACACCCAATATCAGGACATTGTTTCGGGGTAGCCACTGGGGACGCCAGGCGCTGATTAGCAGGGCAAGTGCCATGTAAAATGGATAGTTGGCATGATCACCGAGTGCTGTCATGGTCAGCATCAGCGCATCCCAATAGGTACTATGAAAGCTGTTGAGCCACAAAAACAGCTGGCGGTTCAGTCCGCCCCAGGCGTACAGCGGGTTGTCCGGAGTCAGGCTCACAGCATGGTCAATCCATAACCCCACAGACCAATACCAATCAGCGCGCAAACGGACGCAATACTCATCAGCCAGGCACGCTTGGTAAGCGCGGTAACGGAAGCCAGCGCGACGGCAATCTGAAACAGGATGAGCGCCAGCGACATTTTCTCATGCGGGGCATTCAGCTGGGCTGCTTCCTCGTTGGCTTTGGCGGATGCCTGCTCGAATTTATCCGCATCAACCTTGATTTTGGATTTTTGCGCTTTGTATTTTGTGATTTCGGATTCAAATTCGCTGGTTTTTCCTGGCGGTGCCAGTGTCTTGGCCAGTTCCATCAGATGCGTTTTGGTGCTGACTGCCTGATAATAATTCCATTGGTCGGTGGCATGGGCCTTCATTAATACAGCCTCGTTTTTCTGCAACAGTACGTCATTCATCAAATGACTTCCCTGATAACTCAGTACTGCGCCCAGAGCTGCCAGGATGGCTGTGAAAATGGCTACCCACTGATCCAGTGAGTTTGCCTCGTGACCGTGATGGGCAGGGTGGGGAATATGGATACCGGTGTCGCTCATGGTAAAAATCCGAATTGATTGAGGTTTAAGATGGTGCGTATTCTGAATTGATTGCCTGCATGCATCAAGCAGTTTGCCATGCAATCATGTCAAACCGGGATAAATAATCAGGCGATGCAGCGATTAAAGGTTTTTGCCAAAATTCCGATAATAGATAGTGGTAATTAAAAAAATACTTGAGGGCGGAGCGGGCAGTGACATATGTCGCTGGCCGTCATTAGGTTCAAGTAATAAATATAAATCGGATCATAATCTATGAAAACAGCGATTCGGCTGTTCATGCGAAACTCGAAATACGCAATTGTGATCGGCTTCGGGCTGGTATTGCTGCTGATGGTCACGATTACCGTGATTGGGCTGGTACGCATGCACTCCATTAATCTGCAGATGGAAGCGATAGTCCGGGATCGTGAAACCAAAAGCGAACTGGTGACGCAGCTGCGTTCCCTGTCGCGCGAACGTGCTGTCACGATCTATAGCATGTTGCTGATGAAAGACCCGTTTCAGCTGGATGATGCCGTGCAGCACTTCGGTCGTCTTGCGGGTGAATTCATTCGTAACAGGGACGAGCTGTTGCAACTGAATCTAAACCCCGTAGAAAGAGCCACGCTGCTGGCTTCACAGCACAAAACCCAAGTTTCGACTCAATTAATGGGTAATGTGGTCGAGTTGATTCAGGCCGGTAAGCTCGCCCAGGCGCAGGAGATACTGCAGACGCAAGCTATACCTGCGCAGCAACAGGTGTTTTCGCTATTCAATCAATTAATTGAAATGGAGCAGCGCTATACACGCGTGGCAGTGAGCAACGTCGCCAGGGATTACCGGTCGGCGGTGTGGATGGTCGGCGTGTTGGGGAGCATGGCTTTTGTACTGGGTATCGGCATCATGATACTGGTCGTACGCAAGTCAATCCGTATTGAACGCGCATTGTTCCAAGAGAAGGAACGCGCGGAGGTGACCCTGCATTCTATCGGAGACGCCGTTATTTCCACTAATTTGGCAGGTAACGTGGATTATATCAATCCGGTAGCGGAGCAACTTACTGGCTGGGGGGCTGCCGAGGCATATGGTCAGCCTTTTTGGCATATATTCAATACCGTCGATGAAATATCCAGGCAGTCGCTCGATCAACCGTTTGCGCCTGACCAACTGGATGGGTGGATGGTAGGGCTGAATCGCCACGCCGTGCTGGTCAGTAAAACCGGAGCGGAATTTTCCATCGAATCTTCCGTTACGCCAATTCGCAATCATGGTGGCGATACCATCGGTTTTGTGTCTGTTTTTCACGATGTGACTGTGACCCGCAACATGGCACAACAGTTATCCTGGCAAGCCAGCCATGATTCGCTGACGGGTCTGACCAACCGACGCGAGTTCGAGCGTTGTCTGACCGATTTGCTGACTAGTGCAAAACTGACAGATAACCGACACATTTTGCTCTATATGGACCTGGATCAGTTCAAGTTGGTCAACGATACCAGCGGACATGGCGCAGGAGACGAACTGTTACGGCAACTGGCTGCGATCATTCAGTCTCATATTCGATCACACGATACGTTGGCCAGGCTGGGCGGAGACGAGTTCGGCGTGTTGTTACGTGAATGTACCATTGAGCAAGGTCGCCAGACGGCTGAAAAATTGCGTCAGGTGATTGCCGAGTTTCGCTTTATCTGGAAAGGTAAAACCTTCGAGGTCGGCGTCAGTATGGGTCTGGTTGAGGTGAATGCGGATGCGGAAAATATAGCCGCATTGCTGAGCGCAGCTGACGCAGCTTGTTACATGGCCAAAGACAAAGGACGTAATCGCGTCTGGGTGCATCAGAAAGATAATGCGGAAATGCTCCAACGCCATGGCGAGATGCAGTGGGTAGCGCGAATTACCCATGCGTTTGAAGAACAGCGTTTCCTGCTGTATTACCAGAAAATTGTTGCGGTACAGCCCAATCAGCAGCGCAAGGAATACTGCGAAATATTATTGCGGCTGGTGGATGAGTCCGGCAAGTTGGTGAGCCCAATGAGTTTCATACCTGCGGCAGAACGCTACGGAATGATGCCTTTGATTGATCGATGGGTGATTCGCACCATGTTCAAATGGTTGCTGGAAAATCCGGGCAGCACCGAGCAGCGCTGCTACGCGATCAATATTTCCGGCCAGTCGCTCGGTGACGAGCATTTTGTCGGATTCGTGATCGACCAATTTCATGAGAGCGGCATTTCGGGTGAGGTTATCTGTTTCGAAGTAACTGAAACGGCCGCGATTGCCAATCTGAGTCAGGCAATGCGATTTATCAGCGTACTCAAAGGCATTGGCTGCCGTTTCTCGCTGGATGACTTCGGTAGCGGCATGTCTTCTTTTGCATATCTCAAAAATCTTCAGGTGGACAGCGTCAAAATAGATGGCGCATTTGTCCGCGACATGGTGACGGACGCTGTGGATTACGCCATGGTGGAAGCCATCAACCGTATTGGTCAGGTGATGGGTATCCAAACGGTGGCGGAATTTGTAGAAAATGATGCGATATTGAAAAAGCTCGAAATACTGGGTGTGGATTATGCCCAGGGTTACGGGATACACAAACCGGCGCCTTTGCATTTGCTGTGCGATAAGGTCCGACTTTCTGCGCGTGGTGCCGCCTGATGGGATTCGTTATCCAGGTTGGCTGGATGATGCGGCGGATGGTAGCGATTTTTGCACTGCTATCGCTACCTGCTGTTGCCGGCGTTTCTGAACATATTCTTCTGCAGGCGTCGCCGCTGGCAGGGTTCCAGTACTATCAGGGCAAGCAGGTATGGGCGGAAATGCGCGAAGGCGACGTGCTGGAATTAGTACGCGAACCGCAAAATGCTTATGATCAGCGCGCTGTTCGGGTGGAATGGCATGGTATCAAACTGGGCTATGTGCCGCGTCGCGATAATGAGGCGGTGGCGCGTTTGCTGGATCGTGGTAACCGGCTGGAAGCACGTATCACCCGTTTAAGTACCAGCCGAAATCCATGGCAGCGTGTTCTGTTCGAAGTCTATCTGCCCCTTCATTAGCTTGCCTCCGTTATAATTGCCGGATGAGAATTCTGGCTTTTGATACCTCCACCGAATATTGCTCTGTAGCGTTATTGCTCGACGGTGCGTTGAGTATTCGCGAAATTCACGCTGGACAAACCCACTCGCAATTATTGTTGCCCATGTGCCAGGAAGTGCTGGCCGAAGCGCAGATCAGTCTGGCGCAACTGGATGGTATTGCGTTCGGTGCCGGGCCTGGCTCGTTTACCGGCTTGCGTATTGCCTGTGCAGTGGCGCAGGGATTGGCATTCGGCGCAGACCTGCCGGTGCTGGGGATGGGCACGCTACTGGCGCTGGCTGAGGCGAGCGGCACCGAACGGGTCATCGTCTGTCTGGATGCACGAATGGGCGAGGTTTACCATGCAGCATATCAACGTAATGAAAGTGACTGGACGACCGGATCCGAGCCACAGCTGTGCGCCCCTCAACAGGTCCCGATACCAGAAGGAACTGGCTGGATTGGGTGCGGTAGTGGATTCAAGGTTTATGCAGAACCTCTTCAGGCGCGATACGGTATAGCGCTGGCCGGTATGCGGCCGGAACTGTATCCGCATGCCCGCGAGATTGCCCGTTTGGCTGCGCCGCGTATCGCAGCCGGGCAGGGTGTGGCCGCAGAACTGGCTGTGCCGTTTTATATTCGCGACAAGGTTGCTTTGAAAATTTGTGAACGATGAGTGCGCTTTTACATATGCAGCCGTTATTTCGCCCGATGCGCGAAGACGACATCGATGTCGTCGTAGCGCTGGAGCAGGTGGTTTACCCATTTCCATGGACGCGCGGCAATTTCCGCGATTCACTCCAGTCCGGCTACAGCTGCTGGGTATGTCAGCACAATCAATATATCGCCGGTTACGCAGTGTTGATGCTGGCAGCGGGAGAAGCGCATTTATTGAATATCACGGTCGGGTTCGAGTGGCAGGGCAAAGGCTGGGGCCGTGCCTTCATGCATTATTTGATCGAAGTCGCACGCAATTATCACGCCGAAACCATGTACTTGGAAGTGCGCCCCTCGAATACCGTGGCGCGTCGTCTTTACCATAAGCTGGGATTCGAATATGTGGCCATGCGCAAAGCCTATTACCCGGCTGATAAAGGGCGCGAAGATGCCGTCATCATGCTATTGGATATAAAAAAACATGCGTGACATTGTGTTGCATGAATTGGAACTTGCGCCGCGCTGGAAGCTGCGTGGCGCAGAGGTACCCACGCATTCTGCATCGGCAACGGGTAGCGTAGAGGATGTCAGTGTGATGGATTGGGACGCACTCCGGCAGGCTGTGGCAAATTGTACTGCCTGTCCGTTGCATGCGACCCGCACCCAGGGTGTGCTGGGTGTCGGTGATATTCATGCCGACTGGTTGTTCGTGGGGGAGGCGCCCGGCGCGGAGGAGGATGTCCAGGGCGAGCCTTTCGTCGGCGCGGCGGGCAAGCTGCTGGATGCGATGCTGGCCGCGATTCATCTGCGCCGCGGCGAGAATGTCTACATTGCCAACATACTGAAATCGCGACCGCCGGGTAATCGTAATCCGAAACCCGAAGAAATCACCGCCTGCCTGCCGTATCTGGAACGCCAGGTTCAATTGATCCAGCCGAAACTGATTGTCGCGCTCGGACGTTTCGCTGCACACACGCTGCTGGATACGGATGTCAGTATTGGCAGCCTGCGCGGAGAGGTGCATCAGTATCAAGGTATTCCGTTGATTGTGACGTATCATCCAGCCTATCTGCTACGCAACTTGGCGGATAAGGCGCGTGCGTGGGAAGACTTGTGTCTGGCGGTCACGACCATGCAGGACTTGTTAAAGCAACCGCCCGTCACCATTTAGTGTCACATATTCAAACAGGGAGAACTGCAATGCGTTATTGGACAATGTCGCTCATGTTATTGCTGACGCTGGGCCTGAGTGGCTGTGGCTACAATAAATTTCAGACTTCCGATGAACAGGTCAAGGCCAGTTGGGCTGAAGTAATCAATCAATATCAGCGCCGCGCCGATCTGGTGCCGAATCTGGTCAATGTGGTAAAAGGCTATGCAACCCATGAAAAAGATGTGTTCGTGCAGGTCACCGAAGCGCGCGCCAAGGTCGGCCAGATTCAAGCGACGCCCGAGTTGATCAATGATCCGGCAGCGTTCGCTAAATTTCAGGCGGCACAACGTGAAATGAGCAGCTCGCTGGGACGCCTGATGCTGGTTGCGGAAAATTATCCGCAGCTCAAGGCGGACGGTGTATTCCGCGATCTGCAAGCACAGCTGGAAGGGACTGAAAACCGTATTACGGTTGCGCGTAAGCGTTTTATCGATGCGGTGCAGGAATACAATAATACGGTGCGCAGCTTCCCCAGTAATCTGACGGCCATGGTGATGGGATACAAGGTCAAGCCGAGTTTCACGGTCGATAACGAGAAAGAAATCTCCAAGGCACCGAAAGTCGATTTTGGCGCGCCTGCCAATCCGGCGCCCGCTCATTAATCCTGATATGAAACACTGGCTGGCGACGCTGATCGCCCTGCTGTGTTTGTATTCTGCCAGTGCGGTATTGGCCGAAGTGCCGGTGCCTGCTCTTAAAGCACGCGTCACCGATCTTACCAATACACTTACCGCCGCTCAGGCAGCCAGTCTGGAGCAGCAACTATCCGATCTGGAAAAACGCAAGGGCAGCCAGCTGGCTGTGCTGATTGTACCCACCACCGCACCCGAAGCAATCGAGCAATACAGTATCCGCGTGGCCGAAGCTTGGAAGCTTGGGCGCAAAGGTGTGGATGACGGCGTACTCATGCTGGTTGCTAAAAATGATCGGACCTTGCGCATCGAAGTTGGTTACGGTTTGGAGGGGGTGATCCCGGATGCGATTGCCAAACGTGTCATTGCAGAGACCATCGTGCCGCA
>JBDSHM010000323.1:0-5641 GCA_039918495.1 Sulfuriferula sp.
GAGAGAGCCTATGTAGGCTGACGTGGGAAATTACGGAAAGGCCAATGAGAGATTGACCCCTTTTATTTCTTTCCCTCTCAGGATCGGCAATGCATTGATTGCTCAACTATCACTGCATACATTTGTAAACAATAGGATCTTGATAATCTATTTTTTTCTGCGCGACTTCTTATCCGCATTTTTACCGTAAGGCGTTTGGCGTAGCTGGTCCTGATATTCATCCACGTTGTTGATACGCGGCCATGTCGAATTGAGGAGCGCAAGCCACTCTTGCTCGTCCATGAAAGGCGCGATATCGATTAAAAACGGCAAGGCTCGCGCGTCCTCTGTTTGGTCGAGAAAGCCTTTAGCATCCGCATAGGGTAATGTATCGAGGTGTCCGATCATGGCGCGCCATCCCAAAAGGTGAGTAAATCGACTTTACCTGAAAGAGGCCCACGAAGAAAAGTATGGGGGGTTGTTGGACCGGCTAGCATGCACTGGGTAAATAATGGTGGCTGGTCCCATTTCGTCTCAATGTTAAGCCTCTGTACCTACATTTGTGCGATCACCCGCAGTGGTTGGCGACGAAATAACCAGAAAAACGACTTCTTCATTTGCAGCGTTAACGAAACGGTGAGAAATACCTGGCGGCACATGAACACCCTGTCCCGGCCCGAAGGAAACAGATTGGCCCTCAAATTCCAACGTAGCATACCCAGATAGTACGTAAAAAAATTGCCGTGCATGCGTGTGAAAGTGCTTGATCTCGCCAACCCCTGAAGGAACCGACTCACGAATGACGCTTAGCTCAGAGTGCTTGAGCAAGTGCCAGCCATCGCAGATACCACCCCACATGTAATGTTCTGCGTTGGTAGTGTCGCTGGGTTTAAGTTGGTTAACCATAGAATTGAAGCGCTAACGAAGCTGTAGAAAACCCCAGCCTACTCGGAACAAAGCTCCCCATCAAGCCTCGAACGCCTGACCCATCAACCAAGCAGGACAGAATAAAATAGGGTCAGAGTCTGACCCTATTTATCATTTATTGGGCTGCATGTGATTGGCTTTCGTGAAAGGGACATACGTCGTTAACGTAGAGCCAACCGGCGCTGCGCGGCTTTATCGCGCAGCGTCCGGTGGAGTGATGGGATGGGCTTTTACTTTCCAGTAGCCGAATTAAAGGTTTGAGCACGCTCACACTGAAGGACTTCCTTTTTGCCCTCTTCTTCAGGGACCATTTCAATTCCAGCCCCGCCAACAAACACTCCCATTTTTATGTACTGACGCGCGAAATAGTTTTTGCCACCCTCGGCCTGAAAAGTAACCGAATTGTCACCAAATTCAGATTCCGTAGAAATTATGTGGCTACCAGGAGAAATTTCATTGTAGAAATAAACTTGATTCGCGGTTTGACCGATCTGTTTTCCATCTATGTATACCAATTTTTTGAGTGACTTGCCCACAAAGCTATTACGGAAGACGTAAAGCGCCGATTTGTCAGCAGGAGGAGGAGCGAAACTTTTACTCGCAGAGTCTTGTTCTTTTGAAGCCATTGGTACGGAGGCGCAGCCAGTCAAGGCGGCTAAACTTAAGCACAAGAGAATTGTCGCGAGAGTGCTTTTTGTAGAATTCAAGTTCATTTTTATCCCTTTCAAGTTGTAAGTGGTGAATACATGGGTGCTACGGAAATTATTGAGAAAGCCCAATGTTCAAGGTAAGGAGCTGGATGTCACTCCCACTTGACCGCAATGTTAGAGGGCATTTTGAGTGTGGAGCTCGTTAATAAAGGCATGTATGTCTGGCATGGTTTCGTATTGCGTACCAGACTGAGGTGCGGTGTCCCAAGATGCCTTGGAACCGACATGCAAATGCACTGCAACCTCTAGCTTTTCGGATGCTTCCAGCATGCCGGATGGCACCCAAACATAAGATGTGTTTCTAAGCGGGTTGGGCACGGTAGAGCCGCACGTGGAGCAAAAATCGGAACGGAACCCCGTAGGTTTTACGAATGATGAAATATTTTCTTGGCCGGACACCCAACAGAAGTTTTCGAGTGCGACGATGGTGGCAGTGTTTGAAATCGAACCGCCTTGCTTACGACACAGAGAGCAATGGCATTGATAGAGCCTCGGAATAGGCCCAGTAATTTCAAACTCAACGGTTTCGCAAAGACATTTTCCGCGCATGAGAACGTGCCCTCTAACGAATGAAAGGGATTTCCTCGTCCCGAAGAATCTGAGTAGTTACCGCGAGTGGCATCAAAAGAGCCAAGATGGAGTTTCTGGATTGCATCAAAACCTGCCAAAGGGAAAAAATCATGAGCATTATCACCATCTGCATTGATCTTGCCAAGCATGTTTTTGCGGCCCATGGCGTCAATGAAAGTGGCGAGGCAGAGCGTGTCAAACACCAGGGTGTTTCGCGACCAGATCCTGCCGCTGATCGTCAACCTGCCGCGGCGCAAGTATTGGGTCAATCTTGTATTAACACATTGGCGTTCGGCTAGTTATTTTTCAAGCTTGCGTTGGGTGCAATGAAGGATGTTTCCATTCGGCGCGATAACGATTGAGGCCTATGCGGTCTGACGTGGGAAATTGACTGCGGTAAGGATTCAAATAATCGAGCATGAACCTATTATTTCGCTACCATCTCAGCGCCGATGCGGTCATCATTATCCACCCAAAGGCCATGGTGGCGAGTACGCGTTGCATGACCCCGTTCGAATCGCCACGCCGAGCGGAAAGCGGCACAGACATGATTAACGACAAACCCGCCAGCAGCCATGAGGCATGGGGATACCACGGAAGAAACCACGCCGCCTTGGACTCAAACCCGCTGGTGACAGCGGCGAACAGGAAGGCAAGCATTCCTGTCAATCCTGATATCTGATGGACAGCTCCAGACCAAGTCCTGGCAGGCCATAGGCACCCGGGATCACAAGGGGCGAGCCCCATGATTGAGGTAGTCAGCCCGAATAGCCCCACGGCAATCGCCAGCGATGGAACGCCAACCTTCATCCAAGTACCGTAGGAAAATATCATCACCAAAAGGCCTGTCAAAAACATGCCTCCGTTAAACAGTATTGGCTTACGGGAAGGTGAGGCGCCGAGCTCACTCAAGAACTGTGAGCGATGGCTGTATCCAGAATAATAACGCGCCGCCCAAAAGATGCCGACAGCATACGGTACCGGTGCTAACGTGCCAGCGAGCAAGAAATAATGGCTCATGCTACCCACCTTGCAATGGATCCGTAGACTCCATTTATTGGGAGCCGCGAAGCGACTTCGGCTTGAATGAATTGTGAGATGGGATGTAGGGATCTTTGCGCGTAATTGTTTCGTGGAGATGCCCGACAGGAATGCCAAGCAGGGTAATTACTCCAACGTTATCGATGGTTTTCCCGTCGGGCATCAATTGCAACGCTTGGTGCAGGACAAGCGGCCCCTTGACTCTGTACTGCAAAGACAACCGAGAACCCGAAGTGGAGGCACTAACGGGGCCGGCCGCGTCACTCAGTGTCCCTGAATAGTGATCCGGGCTGAGGGTGGTAAGAATCCAGACCCGAGCCTGGGGGGGCTGATCTTGAAAGGTGACTTTTTGTTCAAGGCGAAACGTTCCATCGCGCTGCTCGCTACCGCGGCTCTCAACGTGAAACGGGCGAGGCTTGCCAAGGAAAAGCGTCAGCGAGCCATTGCCTTCACTCTCGCCGCCGAAACCATTCTGCGGCGTGAATTCAAGCTGCTGCTCGGCGGCGAACGAAGAACCGCCTACGATCGCAGCGGCCAAAACCAATGTCAGAAACCCGGAACTTTTTGTCATCACATCTCACAAGCATAAAATGCATAAAATAGGGTCACAATAAAATAGCAATAAAATAGGGTCAGACTCCATTTTATTCTGATGCACTCAAAGGCTGCGCCCATCAAAATGCCCCACCTCGATGGGGGACAAGTCGACGCCATCCAAACAGCGGGCGTTGATAGCAACCATGTAATTACCAGAAGGGGCGATACCTTCGCGATATGGCGAACACCCGCACTTGGGGCAATGGCGATGCTTGATGGTGTGCTTGTTGAAAGTGTAGGTACCCATGCTGTCTTCGGACGTGAGCAAACGAAAATTTTCGCGGGTAATAAACCAGTGCAGCGAACCGTGCTTGCTGCAAATTGAGCAATTGCACGCGATGACTTTCTCAAGATTGCCTTCAGCTTCGAACGCGACTTGCCCACAGTGACAGCTACCTTTGTAAATCATTGGACCGTTCCTTTCGATGATTTCGTTTTAGGGCAGTTGCAGCGCCCTGGCTCGGCGCTACGCGATAAACACAAACCGCGGTTGAACCTTGCCTTCGGCCTCGATGGTCTCGAAGAACATGGCATGCGGGCGAACCCACCAGCCTGTGTCTGAGTGCAGCGGGCGATACACAACCAGCGGTTCCAGTGACTCACTGTGCCGCGCGACAGCAAGGACTTCGTACTCGCCTCCCTTGTAGTGGCGGTAGCGTCCTGGCTTTGCATCGGGTAGGGGTGGCAGGTCGCTCATGGGTACGAATACGAGTGCGCTGGCGCGACTGCGACAGGCGGGAGTAGTTGTTTTACACACACGGACATGGCTGGGCTCGGGTCTGATTGGCCTAACGAATGAAAGGGACTTCCCCGTCCCGAAGGATCGGAGAGGTTACCCGCGAGCGGCATCAAAAGAGCCTTGATGGAATTTCTGGATTTCATCAAAACCTGCGAAAGAGGAAAGTCATGAGCATTATCACCATCGGCATTGATCTTGCCAAGAATGTTTTTGCGGTACATAGAATCAATGAAAGTGGCGAGGTAGAGCTTGTCAAACCCTAAGCACCGCACGATCAGCGCCTGCTGCTGATCGCCAACCTGCCGCCCTGCCTGATAGGCATGGAAGCCTGCAGCGGCGCAAGTATTGAGTCAATCTTGTATTAACAGATTGGCGTTCTGCCAGTTATTTTTCAAGCTCGCGTTGGGTGCAATGCGGGTTGTTTTCATTTGGCGTGATAACGGGTGCACCTGATGCGGTCTGGTGTGAGAAATCGACTCGGGGAAGGGTTCAAATAATCGAGTTTGGCCCCATTTTGTTCCTATCGGCACGGGTCACACAGCACCCAATCATGATGCCGGATATACGGCTGCACGCATTTCCAATCCACCACATTGATCGGTCAGATTTCTTGCTTTTGAGGGAGTCCCTATATGTAGGGTTAGCCCGTTTATTCATAGTGCGTCCACATACGCAGGATACGAACGGTTCTCTCCTTGGTAAAGATTTCGTACACGATACGGTGCTGAATATTTATGCGGCGCGAGTAAGTCCCGGCGAGATCACCGACCAATTTCTCAAAGGGTGGAGGATTTTGAAATGGATCGTTGGCAAGCACCACGAGCAGCTCTTGCGCCTTTGGTTTCAGGCCACTTGCAACAAGCTTTTTTGCATCTTTCATTGCTTGCTTGGCATAAACAATTTCCCAGTTCACCACTTAAGCTCTTTCGCACTTTTTGCGAGAGGTTCAGCCATACCTGCCTTTATGGATTCGCGCATACCTGGCACTGCAAGCAAGTATAAGGTTTCTTGAATTGCGTTCCAGTCCTCCGCCGAGAGTAAAACAGCACTACTGCGCTTTCCTGAAATAATGATGGGT
>JBDSHM010000324.1:0-5219 GCA_039918495.1 Sulfuriferula sp.
CAACGGTCGGGTCAACCGTCAAGGACGGCCCTGGAGAAGACCGTGTACCGATGGGAATACCGGGCCTGGATGACATGCTGGGCGGCGGCTTGCCGGTCGGCTATTCGCTACTGGTGGTCGGGCCATCCGGCTCCGGAAAAACCATCCTGGCAACGGAATTTCTCGCCGAAGGTGCGCGCAGGGGCGAGCCCGGCGTGATTGCGGCATTTGAGAAGAGTCCCAGCCAGCTGCTGAACAATAAGCTGAATGCGCTGGTCAAGGCAGGACAAGTCGGGGTAATCGACACGCGCTCTCTGGATTTGTCGATTGATGAAACCTTGCATGATTTGATCGCAATGATTAACCGCATGCAGGCCAAGCGCGTCGTCATCGACTCCCTGTCCGGGTTCGAGCTGGCGTTGGCGCCCGAATTTCAGGAAGATTTTCGCGGCTCACTGTACCGGATGGTTGCCGAGTTGACGTCCATGGGGATGACCATATTGATGACTTCGGAACTGGAGGACCGCTACACCGATTTGCGCTTTAGTCCGTTCGGAAGTGCGTTTCTCGCTGACGCTATTCTGGTGCAGCGCTATATCGAAATCGCAGGCCAGTTCAAACGTGCTTTCTCGGTCGTTAAGGTCCGTGGCAGTCAGCACAGCAAGGAGATTCGATTGTACGACATTAGCGACGCCGGCATCATTATCGGCGAGGCGCTCTCCGGATATGAAGGCATCATGACGGGCCGACCCGCGGTCAGCCCATAACCGGAATATCTCGATGATCGAGCACGGCAATGAGTAGCAACGACGATGACGGCGCTGCCGATATCGCTGGCCTGTGTCAGCCCGCTGGGAATGTCCAAGGCAAGCATCGACAGCACGTAGTGCGCGGAGCCGATAGGCGGCGCAATGCCAGAACCCCCGTTGACGATCAAACGGCCGTTTTAGATCGGGAGAACCTGGCCACCGCACGTGAAGATGCCGCCTATGTGCGCGAAGCGGCCGCCACTACGCGCGAGCAGGTGATTGACGCGGTCGAGGCAACACAGGCGGCGACCGACGATCACATGATGCAGTTGCAGCAGGCCAACGCGCATTTGGTCATTGCGACCATCGAGGCACAGAAACTCACCGAAAAAATCGAACTGACCAAGATTGATCTGGAGAACGCCAAGTTCGCGGCTGAAAAAGCCAACCTCACCAAATCGTCTTTTATTTCCAGCATGAGCCACGAGTTGCGCACCCCGCTCAATGCCATCCTCGGCTTCGCCCAGTTATTGGAAGCCGGTTCACCGCCGCTCACCGACGTTCAGATGGTCAGGTTACACCAGATTATCAAAGCGGGATGGTATCTGCTGGAGTTGATTAACGAAATCCTCGATCTCGCCGGGATTGAATCCGGCAAGCTGGCGCTGGCACGAGAATCCCTGCTGCTGATCGATGTGGTGCGCGAATGCCAGATCATGATTGAGCCACAGGCGGAACAACGCGGCATCCGTATTGATTTTATTCCGTGCGACGATACCTTGTTCGTCAATGCTGATCGAACCCGGTTAAAACAGGTTCTGATCAATCTGCTCTCCAACGCGATCAAATACAACCGCGAGCATGGGACCGTTGTGGTGGTGTGCAGCGCAAAGACTTCGGAGCGCATACACATCAGCGTCAAAGACAGCGGCATGGGAATACCGCCTGAAAAGCTGGCACAGCTGTTCCAGCCGTTCAATCGTCTCGGGCAAGAAAATGGTACCGAGCAAGGGACGGGCATTGGTCTGGTGGTCACCAAGCAACTAACCGAACTGATGGGCGGTACGATCGGGGTGGAAAGCACGGTTGGAGTGGGCAGCGAATTCTGGATTGAACTGATCCGGGACGTTGCGACACCCGTGATTGTTGGACAGGCATTGCCGGCAGAGATTGCCCAAACTCAAGTCAACGCCGCGCTGCGCACCTTGCTCTATGTGGAAGACAATCCGGCCAACCTGATGCTGGTCGAGCAAATAATTGAAAGGCACCCACAGTTGCGCATGCTGAGCGCGCGCAATGGTGATCTTGGCATCGCCCTTGCGCGGCTCCACCTGCCGGACGTGATCCTGATGGATATCAATCTGCCGGGCATCAGCGGGGTTCAGGCCCTGCATCTCTTGCGTGAAAATCCGGTCACGGCGCACATCCCCGTCATTGCCCTGAGTGCCAATGCAATGCGCCACGATATCGAGCAAGGTTTGGAATCAGGGTTTTTCCGTTACCTCACCAAGCCGATCAAGATCAACGAGTTAATGGATACGCTGAACATGGCGCTGGAACTTGCGGAAACAGCGTTTGGCGATGCTGTTAACCGTGGATTGCCGTGATGATTTTCTCGCCGGCAGGCTTAACGCAGTATTCGGATTATCGGCAATCCGGCAAATGGATACTGCAATCGCAGCCTTGCATCCGTATGGGGATAGGGGGGCGAAAATGAAGAGAATCGTCAAGCCGGGGAGCTTCACTACCAATGACCCAAGTCAACCGGATGGGACTGGCCCTCACATAAACAGGTTGCCGGTTGTCCGGGGCGCCGATAGGCGGCGCGGAGACAGTGCTGTGATTGACGATGAAGCGGCTGTGCTAAGCCGCGAGAAATCGGCCACGGTACGCGAAGATGTCGCGCTTGTGCGGGAAGAGGCTGCCGGCTTGCGCGAAGACGCCGCTGATCTGCGCGAGGGTGCGGCGCTGACACGGGAAGGAGAAGCCCGTGTGCGCGAAGGAGCAGCCGCCGCGCGCGAGCGGGAAATTCGCACGTCAGATGCGCTACAGGCCGCGTCCGACGATCAGATGGTCAGGTTGCAAGAAGCGAACGCACACCTGGTCGTCGCTAGCATTGAAGCCCACAAACTGACTGAACAGGTCCAGACGGCGAAAGCGGAGATGGATCATTTGGCTCATCACTATGTGCTCACTGACCTGCCGAATCGAATACTGCTGCAAGACCGGCTTGGCCAGGCAATAACGTTGGCCGGCCGTCAGGGCAGGCAACTGGCAGTGATGTTCATGGATCTGGATCAATTCAAGCACATCAACGACTCGCTTGGGCATGCGGTGGGGGATCAACTGTTGCAGTCAGTGGCACGCCGCCTGGAGGGGTGTGTGCGGCAGTCCGACACCATCAGTCGTCAGGGCGGGGACGAATTCGTGCTGCTGCTGCCGATTATCGAGCATGCGGAAGACGCGGCGCTGTCTGCACAAAAAATGCTTACGGCGCTCGCGCTACCCCACCACATTGACGGGCACGATCTCCGTATCAGCGCGAGTATCGGGATCAGCATCTATCCTGGCGATGGGCAAGACTTGGAAACCCTGATCAAGAGTGCGGACACCGCGATGTACCATGCCAAGGAAAGCGGCCGCAATAATTACCAGTTTTTCGAGCAGAGCATGAATGCCCGGGCCGTGCAGCGCCAATCCGTTGAAGCGAGCATGCACCGCGCCCTGGAACGGCAGGAATTCGTGCTGTACTACCAGCCGAAAATCAATCTTCACAGCGGCGCGATAACCGGCGCCGAGGCGCTCATCCGTTGGCAGCATCCAACACTCGGGCTGCTACTGCCGGCGCAGTTTGTGCACATTGCCGAAGACTGTGGTCTGATTCTGCCGATAGGCCGCTGGGTGATACGCGAGGCCTGTCTTCAGGCACGGGCCTGGCAGGATTTGCGCTTACCTCCCATCACCGTCGCAGTGAATACTTCTGCACTTGAGTTCTGCGCCAAGGATTTCCTGGAATATCTACGCATGACGCTTGAAGAGACCCATTTGGAACCGCGCTATCTGGAACTCGAGCTGACTGAAAGCGTGCTCATGCGCGATGCCGCCTCTACAGAATCCGTACTGCATGCACTCGCAGATTTGGGCATAAAGCTTGCTGTCGATGACTTCGGTACCGGCTACTCCAGTCTCAGTTATCTGAAGCGGTTTCCGATTGATACTCTCAAGATCGACCAGTCTTTCGTGAACCAGATTACCCACAATCCGGACGATGCCACTATCGTCACTGCCGTGATCGCCATGGGTAAAAGCCTCAGGCAAAGTGTCATTGCCGAAGGCGTGGAGACGAAGGAACAGTACGCATTTCTTTTGACCCAGCAATGTGACGAGGGTCAAGGCTATTTTTTCGGGCGTCCGGTGACGGCCGAAGCGCTTGCCGTCTTGCTGAAAACGGGTATATCAAACATTTTTTCCAGTTGATATGCCGGGTGGAGACGTGAGGAATAGGGGAGGGGGACTTCTCCCGTTTATTCACGCGACTTACCACACGGCTATGTCACTGTGCGGCAAAACACGCCTTAAACGGTTCCTTCATACTGATTAGACACGAATCTATCGAGTATTGATTATAAATGGCGAGCTTTTGGCATACCCGTCATCATTTCTCGGTACAAAGAACAGCAATACTCGCATCAACGAATTTTAAACAGGGTTTATCTTTGCCCATTACCAGTCGTTAGAAGCTTCATCTACCCACATTTCCGCCTTCAACTTTCGTACTGCCTCTCAAATGTCGGTAGCCAAAGACCCCTTGCCCGTAGGCATAAAATTTGGCATGTTTTATGCTTAACTCAAATTAGCAGGGCATATACCTGCCATGCATATCGCGTTTTGTCTTTGCGAAGGCGGAACTCTCATCTAAATTTATTAGACGATCAAGTTTTATTTCCTGATTTTGATGGCGTTTAAATTGAGCAGGTTAATGAAACTTTTACTGGATAGTGATGATGTTGTTTCAAGAGAAAATAATAAAAAACAGGTCAAAGATAAACATATTTTCCATGATGTTGGGCGGCATATGTGTTGTCTTGCTCGAAGGTTGTGCCAGTAATGCGCCCACCTCTTCTTCACCTGCTATCGCACTGGAAGCGGGGCCACTGCAGCGAGCTAGGTTTGTCGAATTCTCCTATGTGGATCACCAGCTCAAGAAAGTCAGCTATCTGGAGCAGTCGCCACCACCCGAACAATCCGTGCCCCGCATGGCGTGCACACAAGTCTCGCCAGCTCCGGAACAAATTCGCCACCTCAGCGCCTGGGTATGGCGTTCATCGGAGCTTATACGGAACGATGCTGTTGCCACACAGTTCATGCAGCGCGCGCGTACACACGGCATCACCGAAATCAATGTTCAGATCCAACCCGATCTCGCGGCTTTCGAGCATTTGCTGGATATAGCCCATCAATCCGGTATCCGGGTTGTAGCACTGAGCGGTT
>JBDSHM010000325.1:0-20311 GCA_039918495.1 Sulfuriferula sp.
GGCAGATCATCGGCGGACAGGATTTGTTCTTTACTCAAAATAGTCATTTATTACTCCTAACAGGTTGAAGTTTGCAGGCGATGGTGCCTGCGCTACCAAAAATTAAGCCCAGGTGACGGCGCCGGAAATGCGGATGTCGATCGCGGCCTTGAACAACGCGTCCACGCCGCCCTGTGCGCCGAATTTTTTTACGTAACCAGTGAAGGTCGCGGTTTTGGTGTTGGGTAATGTGAGCTTGAAGTTTTTAATGGCGCCGGATACGCGCGCCGCCTCCACCGCTAACTGCCCAGCGTCGGTTTGATCGCGATCGACATTGACGTTGAGTTGGCCAGGATCGACCAAGCCCAACGCAAATTCCTTGGCGGTGCTATCGAGATTGGTTTTGTCCAACTCCGAAGCTTGGCCGTCGAACCCGGCATAATCACGGACGTTGGAAATCTTGGTCCACGTAACCGGTGTCGCCGTACCGCCGGACACCCACGCTGCGCCGCCGGTGGTATCGACATCGACCGCATAGCTGTTGGTGGTAACGTTTCTCACAACTGCCGTGAGGCCGTTCAGGGTCAGGTTGCCGACGATGGCTGCGAAGGTGACTACATCGCCGTTTGCGAAGCCGTGTGCCGTGGATAGCACAACCGTCGGGTTGCCGAGTTGCAAGCCGGTGACGTTTTTGGCCACGCCGGTGGTGGTGCCGATTTGCAAGATACTACCTTGGGCGGAAATAGCGGTGGATGCCATGATATTGCTCCTTTGGGCGAAAAAAAACCGCCTCTAGGGCGGCGGTGTTGGCTAAAAATTCAACTTAGTACCAAATTGAATAGTCGATCAAAACTCTGTAAAGCTTGACATCGGCCTCGTACAAATCCTGATTGATGCCTTGGATGTTGGTAAACGTGGCGCCGGCCATGGCGGTGACCACGGATGCGGCCAGCGCTTTGACTCCGGCATAGGTTTTGTCGTAGCAATCGATCTGCATGCGCGTGTTGTTGATCGGCACGCCATCGGCCAGGGTGTTCTCCGGAGAGTTGGCGATGTTTTGGTACACGATGTACGGCGTGACCGGCGAATCTGGCGCAACCAGCGGATAAACACGCGCGGCAACCAGCGGGCCGAGCAGGGCTGCGAGGGTTTGTTCTATCATTTGCGGCCTAACGCGGTGGCTTCTTCATCGATGCGCTGCAATAATTTTTTCTGTATGGCGTCTAGCGCAGCTTGTTTTCTGGCTTCGAATGCGGGACGCATGAAGGGCTGCGCGGCCATTTTTGCTGTGCCGAACTCGATGAAGCGCCAGTAAAACGCATCCTGGCTAAGATTGCCTTTTTTGCCTTGTTTTTGGTACTTTTTTCCGTGACGTACCAGCACGTAGAAGGTCTGAAAATACTGCCCGGATTTCTCCGGGATCTGTTTCATGATGATGCTGCGCTTCAGCGTGCCGGGCGGTGGGTGGCCTTGGCTTACCGGGCCGGTGTAGTTTGGCGCGCGCTGCTTGGCCTCGTCTTTGATCACCACAGCGCCGGCATAGACGCTGGCGCGCAGTGCATTTTTTGCGATGCGATCGGGTAGTTCTTTCAGCGCGGCTTGTAATTCGCGTAGCCCGGTGACGTGGACGGTTTCGGCCATTGCTTCAGCCGCTGATTACGATGCGCACGCCGCGCGAGATGTCGCGCACCACAACAGCCGGATCTACCGGCACGCCGCCGCGGATGCCGAGGCGTGTCAGCCAGACATAGGGGCGCACCCACCATGCGTAGCTGACGCGGATGTTGACATTGATATCAGCCATCGCTCATGCCCTCTTTGCAGTACAGCACGACAATGTGGTTGCGCTCATCCACATTGATCATGGCGAGGATGTCGAACAGCCGCCCGGCGTAGCTGAGCCGCATCGCGGCGACGGCCTTGGGGTCGGTAAACAGGATACTGTTGTAGCGCACGGTGATCTGGCTGGTGACTTCGGTGTGCACCGCTTGCGCGGCGAGCAGCGCGTTGCCTTGCAGCGGGCTCATGTCCGCCCACAGTTGGGCCAGATCGTTCCAGGTGTTGACCTGACTGCCAAATGTATCCAGGCTGGTGCTGCGGCTTTGCAGGGTTACCAGCCGCCGAAAATCGCCGACGCGCGCCATGGTTAGGTACCTACCCTATACGATTCAAGTGCCGGCTCATCTAAATTTCTTGTGGTTTTTTTCCGTATCAAATATTTTTTACCGCGCAGTGCTAGCGAAATTTTCAATTTCGAAATCTCAGAGTGCTTCTGCCCTTTTTTAGCAGTAGCTATTTTTCTTCTTGTTTCTTCAGATATATTTGATTTTGCCAATCGAATAGCGGCGCAATGCTCTAGGGTTAGCTTTTTCCCTGTCAACGCAGATGAAATTGCGGAGCAGTGCTCTGGAGTATGTTCTCGTCCTTTTGTGCTGGCCGATTGTTTTGCTCTCTGCTCTTCTGAAATAACTTTCCCTTTATGAGCGGCGCCAAGCTTGGCAAGGTGTTCTTGAGATTTATTTCTTAACGCGCGCGTTGTTTTTTCAATATGCTCAGGCGACCTATTGTTTTTTGCATATTCCGACATTTTTGCACGCGTTTCCGTCGAAACAATACGGAGGCGATTTGCTTCGGCTACCTTTTTTCTGGTTTCTTCAGTATGAGTGAACTTGCCTGCAACAGGATTCAAGTTGTATCCAATATCTCTATCACAAGCATGGAATTTATCAATATAAAACTGCTCGCGCTCATACTGGTTTTGAGATTGGGCAATCATCTCAATGATTTCAAATGCAAACGACGTTGGGCCATGAGATAACCATGCTCTTTGCAGATATTTATTTGCATGCTTTTTGTCATTTAAATGCGAAACATGCATTTGGGCACGCCTCCGCATATTTACTGAGCTTCCAATGTAAATTTTCCCATTGACTGTGTTGCGTATCTTATAAATTCCACGCAGATAAGGTACCGAAGTTATGATCATGAAAATCCATTGCACCTATACGGATCAAGAAGTCCATCCGCATAGGGCAACTCTTGCAATCGGCCTTTTTGCAGGATGGCGACCAGCTCACGGTTTTCGTAAAGCGTTGCGATCATCAGCAGCATCCAGGAACGGATGCCCTCGGGCACGTCGGTTTCTGCCGGGCCGTAGCCGACGGTAAAAGTGACGGTGACGGCATCAATCTGCAATAGCGTGCTGGGCCACGCGAAGCCGAGTGCAGGCACGATGCGCGCTGGCTCGCTGGTGTTGTCCACCACATAATTTGCTGTGGGCAACGTTGTCAGTACTGCCGCGGGGTTTTGATACACAATGGAATCCACCGTGAGCAACGGCGGGAACGGCAGCATGATGGCGTAGCCTGTGCGGTCGGTGGGCGCGAACTGGCTCACACCGCTCATGCCGGACATGCCCCACGATTGGCCAAGCCAATAATCGGCGAGGCGCCTGCCCATGGGCGAGGGAAACCGATCGAACACCATTTTCCATTGCTGCGAAATAAACGCGCGGCGGGTGATTGTCTCGGCGGCGCGGCGCGCGGAGCTGATCAGCATTTTGATCAGACTGTCTTCAGGCGTGGCGATGGTGGCGTCCGATGTGCCGGTGATGCGCAAATGCAGGCGCGCATCGGCCAGCGAGATCGGCTCGACGCTGGGCTGCGTGAGGATTTTAACTGGCATTATTTATTCCTGCATATCACGCGGAAGCTGCGCGAATCTTTGCGTCCGCCGGCGCTGGTTATGTAGTTTGTTACGTTGTACGTGGTGCCAAGCGTGCTTGCGCCCATCCATTGCGTGGTGGTGGTTGGCGTATTTGACGCTGCGCCTACTGTCAGTCCGATGGGAATGCTCCACACGCTCACGCTGATCGTGTCTGTGCCAAGCCATGCGGACCAGTCGAGCGTGTAGTCCAGCTCCGCGGTCGGGGCTTTGACGATGTAGTCGCCCAGGGCGTCTTGTTGGAAGCCTGTGATCATGCGGTCAATATCCTGTTTTCAGCCGCGATCACGCGGACCCTGTTTTCAGCCGCAACAATCAACTTGCGCGACGCCGGTGTGGGGTAGGCAACGCCGCTGCCGGTAAGCAACCCAGATGCCGATGCCTGCGCCAGTGCTGCTGCGGATAGCGGAATCTTGGTGGTCAAATCCCCCGCCGCCAGCGCTTGCGCCAATGCGGCTGCGGTGAATGTGATTTGCACCGTCAAACTGCCGGTGGCGCTCGATACAGATGCCGCCACGCCTACCAGCGGGATCATCGTCGTCAACCCACCCGCAGCGGTGGCATACGCCGCCGCATTGCCTACCAGAGGTATCGCCGTGGTGAGTGCCGCCGATGCCGCAGCAATTGCCCCCGCCGCAGCGCTCAAGCCATTGCCGAGCGCGGTTAGATTGGCCGTGGCCAACACTTGATCGATCGCCGCACCGGCGAGGGTGATGCTGGTGGTTAATGTTCCGCTTGCGCTGGCTTGATCCGCCGCGCTACCCGCGAGCGGTATCGCCGTCGTCAATCCGGCGCTGGCGAGTGCCGCTGCCAAAGCCGAAGCGGAAAACTTGATGCTGGTAGTCAGCACACCGCTGGCCACGCTCACATCGGCAGCGTTGGCCGCCATGGGTATGGCTGTGGTCAGCGATGCGGTGGCCGTGGACAGCGCCACGCTGGCAGCGGAAATCGGTATTGCGGTGGTGAGTGCGGCGGTGGCGCTGGCAACGTCTTGGGCGTTACCGGCGAGAGCTGCTCCGGCGGCTACCGCTGTTTTATACGCCGCGAATGCTGACGACCATGCATTTTGTGCCGCTGTATCGAGAAAAGTTAAAACCTTAGCGCCGGCCGCCCCTACGTCGGCGTTGTACTCGTTTATGTGGTAAGCGTTCGCGCCCCCGTACGATAAACCCAAAGTGTATCCTGTGTCAGCACCAGCTCCCGCGCCGTAATATGTCCCGCTACCAAATACTGAGCAATTGCTGGAAAGTGTTGTTACCGTTACCGTGTTGTCGGATGCTGCCCCGCTACTTGCCGCTATCGAATCTAGCGCCGCCGATGTGGCGGCGCCGGTCACTTCATACGTTTTTAGCGTGCCTACGGTTGACGCCGACAACGTTGCAGTTATTGTAGCGATGAGAGCCGAAATGTTTTGAACTGAAAACACCGAACTCCGACCAACCCCATTCGTTCCGGCAGTCTGGATAGCCGTGGCATCTGATACGTAACTTCCATTTCTGTTATCGCTGACAGAATGAGTTGCCGTAGTACTCTCGGACGTTACACACGCAACGTATAAACTTGGATTCGTGCCACCCGCAGCAAATATAACGCTAACAGTTGTAGCCGCGCTGTAAGTTACATACGTTGGGTTTTGGGCTATTACATTAGACATAAGAAAGCGTTCCCACCGCGATTATTGAGGTGGCTGACAATACTTCCGTAAAGAAGCGCACGGCAAAATTGGCATTCGTATTTCCCTGCCAGAAATCAAGGCCGAGCGAGCAACTGCCACCCTTAACCGCATTGCTGTCCGTGGTCATTTCCGCATGAGGTCGCCAGGTAACACCATCGTCGCTTGTGTCTAAAGTGATTTTTATTGACGTATTAGCTGGCCACGCAGACCCGTCTAAAGTGAAGTCAATTTTTTTAGTTGCCGTGGGAACAACTAGTTCAGACAGCAGCGATCTAGCTCCGTTTTTTAGAACCGTTGCCCCGACTTTACTGGTTGTCATTTGGCGTCCGCCTAAATAAAACCATCGGCCTGAGTGCTAGCTTTAAGTGCGGCCATTCATTAGTCTCCGCCGGCTTAATCCACGCGCCAAAAAACGGCGCGCAGCACAGCAAAATGAGCGCGTTTAGTTATCGACTTGGAAGGTGAGCGCAGCGGCGGCAAAGCTCGGTGCCGGATCTAAATTATTGACGGTTTTGGGTGTGGTCAACGCCGTGCGCCATAACATGTTGCCGGCGGTGGCGGCGTCGAATACGCATACCTCGACGATGCTGCCCCAGTTTGCGGTGGGCGCCGGAAAGGTGATGGTGCCGTTGTTGCTGGTGGTGCCGCTGGTGCCGGAGCTAGCCACGGTTGACGCTGCGCCTTGAGTGCCGGCCCAGGCGGTTAAGCCGCTTGTAACGGCGACGCGCGCATAGCTGCCGCCAGTAACTTCGGTGCCGCATGCAACATCCGATCCGGCGGTAGTGGCCAGCGCCACGTATTGGGTCGCGGGAGGTGCGTATACCTGGCCGCGGATGAACCAATCGACGATCTTGTTTTCAAGATAATCGGACATCGCGGCCGCGGATGCGGGCGCTGGCGCGAGTGCGGTGAATAGGGTTAGGGCGACAAATAACGAGGCGAGATTGCATTTGAATTTCATTTTTATGCTCCAAAAAAAAGCCCGGCGTATTAAGCCGGGCCAAATCCGCTCACGGTGGAGAGAGTTGCTGGGTTTTATACGGGGCCTGCGGGAGCGGTATCTCCGTCCACAGGATCGGGCGACGGTGGTGCGGGCTCAGCTTGTGGTTTTTCGTGGTCGATGATTTCCGCGCCCATCTCTTCGACGCAGTATTTGACTGCCGCCGAGCTGATATCAACGACGCCTTCTTTATTTAGCGATTTGGCTTTGTCTGCATCGAGATTGACCACGTCGTTGCATTTGTAGGCGATGCCGTCGATCTGCATGTCTACCAGGATGCGTACTTTTTTCGTTTCCATTTATGGCTCCTAAAAAACAGGGGCCGAGGCCCCTGTGCGCTGGTTTAAGTTGCGGAGTTGGCGTAGTACTTGACGGGGTTTGTACCCGCGTCGAGCAATGCACCGTCCGCGCGCATGAATAGGATGAACGCCACTTGCAACTGATCGGCGTAGCGCTCGGTGAGGCGCAGGATGGTGATGTCCTTGACGATGCGCAACTTGTATTTGTCCATGCGGCCGAAGGCGATGGATTTGGCGTTGGCAGCCATGGCTGGCATGTCTTGGTTGATGACGACTTGATAGCCGAGCAGGGTGTCGGGGCCGGACATGCCTAAGCCGTCATAACCGGGCAGGAAGATGGGGCGGCCGGCCGTATCTTTGAGCTTGCGCACCACCTTGAAGCTCGAATCGGACATCATGAATTTAGAGCCGGATTTGCGATAGCTGGGATCGACGGAATGTTCGAGATCGAACAGGTCGTCGGAGATCACGCTCAGCGTTTGGCCAACGATGCCAACCTTTCCAGCCACTGCGTCGAGCATGATGCCGCGCGGTTGGCCGGTGCCGGTGCCGTTGGTGCCGTGGGTATTGAGCGCGCGGCCCAGGGAATCGCTCAGCGCTTGGACGATGAAGCTTTCGCCGAAGGCGCTGTCTTGCAAAAATTCGTAGGACACGGGCAGAATCGGCGTACGGTACGTGAAGGCGTTCAAATTCACGACGCCGAACGGGGTGCTGGAATCCAGCCCGCCGGCTACACCCTCGCCAACGATGGTCGCGGAGACGGCGGTGTAGTTGAACGAGGGTATCGGCAGCTTGGCGCCGCTGTCGGTGCGGATCACTTGCGCTGCATCCATCATGCCGCCGAAGGTTTTCAGCGCGACTTCGAGCTGGTCCAGAAAATCTTGCGGCACGGTGTAGCCGCCGGTGTTGGATACGCCGGAGGTCAAAGCGCGAATCTCTTTCGAGTCGTTGCGGCGACCGAACATGATTTGGCGCTCTTCAGCGGATAGATCGTCCATGCCGCCGCGCAGGAATTTGTCGAAGGCGCGTTTTTCAGTCGGGGCATCTGGATCGATGTCATCCGTTGCGCTAGCGGCCACTTTGCCGGCAGCGCGCAACTGTGTGGGGACGATCATGGAGGCGCTATCGATTTTTTCTGCGCGCTTGATGCGGCCATCCAGTGTGATGAGGTCGGCATCCATGGCGCTCCACTTCGCATCTTCATCGGTGCTGAAGGCGCGCTCTTCTTTTTCGGCCACTTCATGCAGGGTGCGCATTTGCACCACGATATTGGCGCGTTTGTCTTTCAGTTCTTGTACTGTGCTCATTTTAAAGTCCTTTCAAGGGGTTTTTTGCAGGGCCATAAAACGAGGCCAGCCGCGCCGCCCTGCTAGAGCTGCGGAGGCTGGAAAAACGGGACGTAAAAAAAGCCGCGCGAGGCGGCTTATACGATGATTTAGTTGGTGCTAGGTGTTTCTGAGCCGCAAAATGCGGCGCTTTGCGGCATGGAATTGGGTCAGTTTTGCGCGTTTTTGCGCTGTTTCTGCCTCATTTTTGCTATTTTTGGCGCTTTTCCACGCTTCTAGGCTACGCACGCCGGCGGTGGCGTCGGGATAGGCCGGAATGGAGACCGGTGACACGTCGTACAGGCGCCCAAAGTTGGTGATGGTGCGGATGATCACGCCGTCTTCGTTTTCGTCCCAGGTGTCGCCGTTGGGCGCGATGCGGAAGGCGAAGCTGCTCTGTGTGATGTCGCCGCGCTCCATGCTGACGGCTAAATCGCGCGCGGCTTGGGTGTCGGGTAGGTCGGCTTCGTACATGAGGCCGGTTTCGTCGGCGGAAATCCGAAGCGTGCCCGCTGTGGTTCGTCCGAGGATGAGATTTGAGTCGTGATTGAAAAAACAACGCACGTCGTTATCCAGCACGCCGTCGAATGCGCCAGGCGCGATCTGCTCGCGGAATCCGAACATGGGTTCGGAGAGCATGTTGTATTTGGCGGCGTAGCCGCGCACCGCGGTGGCGTTGGCGCCGGGGCTACCCTTGCGGATTTCGATGCGGCCGGTGTCGAAAATGCGGCGTTCGATGTCACTCATTTGCGGCTCCAGTCGGCTGGGGTGGTATCAGCCGGTTCGGGTGGTTCGTTGTTGATGATGTCTTCTTGCTTGTCGAGTAAATCGGCGGGGACCATGTTTGATGGCGAGAGGTAAACATCGCCGCCTTCGATCATGTTCATGTCTTCTTTTTCGCGCACGTCGTTAGCCGACATCCAGCCCCATTGGCGCGCGGAGGCGTAGCCCGCGACGCGGCTGGCGAAATCGCCGCGCAGCAAGTCGTCGACATCGAATTTGGCGAAGTATTTGCGGCGCTGCGTGGCGGGCAGCAGCTTGCGATTAATTTCTTGCTCCCAGCGTTTGATCCAGGGTTGCATGGTGTATTTCAGGAACTCCAGCGACTGCTGCGCGATGTTGTTGTTGGTGCTGCTGGCCATGCTGCCGACCATGTGCGGCGGGATGCGGAATATGCGCGCGATGTCGTCAACTTGGAATTTGCGTTGCTCGATAAATTGGGCGTCTGCCAGAGGCATCGAGAGAGCGTTGAATACCATGCCCTCTTCGAGCAGCGCGACCTTGCCGGCATTGGCTTTGCCGGCGTAGGTTTGTTGCCAGGATTCGCGCAGGCGCGCGGAGGCTTCCGCGCTGATTTTGCCGGGGTGCTGCAATACGCCGGAAAGACGCGTGCCGTTTTTAAAGAAATTCGCGCCGAATTCTTCCGCGTTGAGCGACATTGTGATGCTGGCGCGGTGTAATGCGATAGGCGATACGCCACTTACGCCGTTCCAGCCCAGCGCGGGGATGTGCAACACGTCCACATCTTCGAGCGTTTCGCCGACGACGTGGTAGACCTTGCGCAGGTTGTTGCCGGTGCGCAGCAACTCGGGCTGCACTTCCCAGGCGGGCAGCGGATAGATGCCGATTGCTTGGCCGGTCATGACGTCACGCTGGATCTCGGCGTAGAAATTACCCCACAACGCGAGCTGCGCCATGCTCGCCTGAAAAAACTGGAAACTACTCTGGTAACTGTTCGGCTCGTCGTGCAACAGTCCGTAGAGAGGATGATTATCGGCGCGCTCTACGTCGCGGTCGTCTAATTTTTTGTACAAGTGGCACGGCAGCGTGGCCAGCGTCTCGGCCAGGATACGCACGCAGGCGAACACGGCGGAGGTTTGCACGGCGCGCTGCGGGCGCACTGGAGGCAGCGTGCCGGCATCGTAAAATAGCGCATCCATCACACCCGGATCGTCCAGCGAATAGCGCGGGTTCTCCAGCATGCCACGCTTTTCCTGCGTTCCAATCCAATGTAACGGCTTGATTCCGCGCTCGGCGATGTAGCTCTTGGCTTCGGATAGGTTCATATCGATATGATTCCGCGATCTTCGTAGATGCTAGGGCCAGTGGTGTTGCCTGCCATGGAGCGGCCGAGCGCCATGATGAGCGCGACCACGCCGTCAATTTTGTTTTCTTCGCGCTCTTTGCGCGGGTAGATGTTGTCTTTTTGATCGCGGTGGCAAACTACGTTGCTCACCATCCAGGCCAATATCGGGTCGCCGTTGTGCGCGAATTTTTTTTGCAGTACCAGCGCTTCGAGTTGTTTCATCGGCTCGCTAAAGTTCAGCACCGTGGGACGCATCTCTACCATGGGCACGCCTTCGGCCAGCATGTGTCCGGAGAGTTGTGTCGCTTGGAACGGATCGAACGGTACTTCTTTTATCTGGTAGCGGCTGGTGTCTTCCAGCAAGTCCGATTCGATTTGGTCGAAGTCGGTGACGTTGCCGGGTGTTAGCGTAAGCAATCCTTGCCGGGCCCAGCCGGAATATTGGCTGTTGCGGCCGTCTTCGGCGGCAGCTTCCGGCAGGTAGTAGCTCAGGAATGCGGTGTATTTGCCTTCGCGTTCAAACAGCAGTGCTTTGGCGGCGATGTCTACTTTGCTCGCTAGGTCGAGTGAGGCGATACATTCTTCGCTCAGAAAATCGTCAATATCAAGACTGGGATCACCGCATGCATCCCATGCTCGCATATCCATCCAGGCGCTGTCTGCATTCACCCAAACATTGAGGCGCTTGGTCAGGAAATTATTCAACGCGCTGGGTTTGTTCATCGCCTCGCGCGCGCTGCGTTCAAAATCTTCGGTTAGTACGCTTACGCCGTAATTCGGGTTGGCTTTGCGCCAGACGGATGGATCAGTCCAATCGTCGTTGTCGTCGATGGTGTAGATCACGCCGAAGTATCTGTCGTCTTCGAACACGCCTTCGAGCACTTTGGCAACGTAGGTGCGCTGCTCATAGCAAATGCCTGCGCGGTCGCTGCCCGCCGTGGTGATGGATAGCAACAACGCCTGTTCGCGCGCGCCGCGGGCGGTGTCGAGCACATCGTACACATCGCGCCGCTTGTGGGCGTGCAGCTCATCGACGATGGTGCAATGCGGGTTCAACCCGTCGAGCGTGCTGCCTTCCGCATTCAGCGGTTCAAATTTTCGGGCGTCACCCGGGATGTAAATACCACGCAAATGCGCTTCGATGCCGCTGGCGGCGAAGGCGCTCTCTCGCATTACCATTTGCCTCGCTACGTCGAACACGATGCGCGCTTGGTCGCCCGTTGTTGCGGCGCTGTATACCTCGGCGCCAGGCTCACCATCCCCGGCCAGCATATAGAGTCCGATGCCCGCGGCTAGGGTGCTCTTAGCGTTCTTGCGCGCGACCTCAAGATAACCCGTTGTGAAACGGCGCAGCCCTGTTATTCGATGCAGCCATCCGAACAGATTGCAAACAATAAAACACTGCCAGTCTTCCAGACTGATCTTCAGCCGCTGCCGGGCCCACTGGCCTTTGATGTGCGGCAGTTGCTCGATGAATGCGCAGGCACGATCGGCTTGCTCCGCATCGTAGCGGTACGGCCACGCTTCATCTGTTTCGGCCCGGGCGAGATCTTTTAGAAAACGCTCGCAGGCGCGGATCTCGAACTTGCCGGCCGTTTCTGTACCCGCCACCACGCGCTCGGCGTAGCCGCGAGCGCGGGTGGAATAATCCATTGCTTATTTGATATAAGTTCCGAGTGACGGCTTGCTATGCTCAGTACCAGCGAACAGGTCGCCGCTCATGTCGCCAGGTGTAACGCGAGAACGAGATGATGGCGACATTCCAAACTCAGCAAGGAATGATTTGCATTGCTCCATTGCCTTATTTGATATGTTCAACCATACGCCTTGCACGTAGAATCCGTTCGGCGTTTTATTGACAAGGGAATCCTCGCCAAGTGCCTGCATTTTTTCTTCGGCCTCAACGTACCTACCCCATGCTGTGCAGTAAATTGCCAGCGCCGCCCGATCGATTTTGCTGATCAAGCCAATCGTCTGAAGTTCAGGGGTTATCCGAAACCACTCTTTGCGCGCCGCATCTTTCAAGTGCCCAGGGCAAGCCGGTATCTGCACCTTCGGCGAAACACCATCGCGCAACTGGCTCGCGGAAAGCTTGCTCGCGTTCCCACGCAACATGTGCACGTTCGCCGGTAATGGTTTAGGTCCGCGTTGTCCCATATCAATTCATCGTGTAAGGCATATGCGCTTTTCGATATTTAGAAGCGACAACATAGGCATCGTTTGCTGTTGTGTAATAACCCAGTCGGATGTTTATTCCATTCATCCGAACGTGCGCAAGAAATTTTCCAGTGTCTTTACGGAAGTGAACGCCGCGCAATCCAGTGACATTGTTCTTATGTGCATTCCGATTTTGTGCATTACCTGCTTTCGGGATCAAGCGCAAATTGCTTAATCTGTTATCCAAGGTATCGCGATTGACGTGGTCTATAACCATTCCAATTGGAATTTTACCTATGATCGCGTGATGTAACTTTATGGCCTTGTCAGCATATCTAACAACATATCCCTGGTGATTTAGACGCCATGTGTATTTCAACAAATCGACGAATTGTTCATCAATCAATGCATGCCTGTCTGAATTCCACATCATCACTTCAATCATCTGCAACCCCTCCCCCTCAAAACTCCCGCTCACCATTTTCGTGGTGCGCTGCCGGTCGTTTGTCGGCGCGGTTTAAGGATTTTAGCCCCCCTACCCCCATCGGCCATCTTCGCGTGCGGTCTTGCGGTCGTGGCATGGCTTGCATAGCGGCTGCCAGTTCGATGAGTCCCAGAACAGTTCTTTGTCGCCTTTGTGCGGGATGATGTGATCCACCACGCTAGCTGCTACCAACATACCCTTGCGCTGGTGATCGGCGCAGAGCGGGTGCTTGCGTAGGTATCCGGAACGCGCTTTGCGCCACCTTGAATCATAGCCGCGCTCAGTCGATGTTCCGCGGCGTTCGTCGATACGCTTTTGTTCCGTCTTGCGATGTAGGTCGCAGAATCCTGCGCCGGTCTTTACTAGCGCACCACATCCTGGATGGCGGCACGGCGTGGGTGCGCTATATGGCATATTGAAAAACAAAAAGCCCGGAACGGAATACCGCTGCGAGCTTTGGAGTGACAGGAAACACAAGTTTGACAGAAATGTATCGAAACTGTCGGAGTGTGTCAAGCATTTTCATTCAGCCAGTTCATGACGATGATATGGGACTGGTGGAGGCGAACGTACATGGTGTCACGGTGACAGTGCAGCGCCTTGGCCTTTTGTTCACTGGTGCCGCCTGTGAGGTAAATTTCAACCACCACTTCGTAGAGATTCCGGTGGTGCTTGAGTGATTGAACGGATTGCTCAACGGCCCACGATTCCTCGTCTATATCAGGCATGCGGGCTGCGGCGCCATTGCCTACCAGCCTGGTATAGATCACTTGGCGCGGATAGCCCATACCAGACGATGCCCGCCGTGTTGACCACAGCGCCCAGCGGTTCAGCAGATCGTTGATGTGCAGGATCATTTCTTGTCCTCAAACCATTTGCACCGATGCCCAACGTAAGGCACGCCTTTTTGCTTTTCGTTTTTTGGTTCAAGGCAGAGCACTCGATGCCAGGTAAAAGCTGACTTGGCGCACAGGCTGCAACCGAGCGCATCAAGTTCTGCCTGTTCCACTACGCGCTGCGGATCGCCGTAGAAGATCGCTGGGTAGACCGTGCTCACGGCATTGCCCGCGCTTTCGGCTTGAGCTTGATTGGCGTTCGGGCACGGTCATGAGCCCGAGCGAGCCAGTTGACTAGGAACCGTTGATGGTTGCGCTTGCGTTTTCTCGGATTGGCGAGGTACCAAGATTCCGCTCGAGTCAGTTCGGCATCGATGTCCAGGCCACGATAAGCATCCTCCCATTGCTCCATCCGCTCATCGCTGATGTTGGTGAAGGATTTTTGTTCAGCATCGAATTCGATCTTCGGGGTTTCGGGTTTTGGAATTTGATTCGATGCACGTGGTGGAGTATTTACGTTAGTAAATACGACTGGTGGTTCAACTGGTGGTTCTTCCTTATATACAACCGGAACGTCGTTCCGGGTGAGAATGTCGTGGCGTTCCGGGTGAGAAACTTTTGACCCGGAACGTGGTTCCGGGTGAAGATGGTATAAATTACTCTTGTTTCGTTGCCCACATCTGCGGCTCTCAACTGTCAAAAAGCCCTTCGTTACCAGCTTTTCAATAACGCCGCGCACGCCCCTATCGGTCATACTGCAATCCGAAGCCAGGCTTTCTTGTCCGGGCCAGCATTCACCATCATCGTTTGCGCGATCAGCAAGCTTGAGCAGAACCATCTTTTCACCAAGAGGAAGGTCCATCTTCCATACCTTGTTCATCATTTCAATACTCATGCCTACTTCTCCCTCGGCTTATTGCCTATCTCTTGCCCGTTTTCGCTTGCCCAAATCAGGCGCACACCATCACCGAACACTTCGCGGAATTCATCTAGCAATTCCGCTGCGCGCGGAAACTTGCGCCGGTTTTCGTCCCTTTGTTTTTCTTTAGAATCACATGTCGGCATAGCCACCAGAATCATCATTTTTCGAGCGGGAATTTCCGGCGCGTTTTGCCCGTTTATTCTCGCGCTCAATCAGCGATGGAATGCTCGATCCGTGCGCCATATTCTCGAAGCGTGTCAGTTCACCGATGAAGGTCAAGCGCACCGTGCCGGTCGGGCCGTTGCGCTGCTTGCCGATGACAAGCTCAGCGATGCCTTTATCAAGCGAATCCTCGTTGTAATAATCATCGCGGTAGATAAACAAAATCAAATCCGCATCTTGTTCTATGCCGCCAGAGTCACGCAGATCGGACATCACCGGGCGCTTATTTGGCCGCGATTCAAGCGAGCGATTGAGCTGCGAAAGCGCGATGATTGGAATTTGCAATTCCTTCGCCAGCATCTTTAACCCGCGTGAAATTTCCGCGATTTCGTTGGCGCGATTATCGCCATGGCTGCTGCCCTGCATGAGCTGCAAATAATCGATCACCAGCAAGTGCAAACCACCGCACTCGCGATGCAAGCGCCGAGCGCGGGTGCGCAGGTCGTTCACCGTGAGAGAACCTTCTTCATCCAGATAGATTTGTGTATCGCGCAAACGGCTCGCCGCCGAGTAAAGTTTTTTAAATTCAGCTTCGTTTAGCCGGCCGATTTTCACCCGCTGTTGATGCAGCCTCGATACGCCGGAAAGTAGCCGCACGCCGAGCTGGTTATTAGCCATTTCGAGGCTAAAAAATCCGACCCGCTGCCCTTTATTAATCGCCACGTGCTCGCAGATATTGAGCGCCAGTGCGGTCTTACCCATCGCCGGGCGCGCGGCTATGATGACCAAATCACCGGGCTGCAAACCGGTGGTCAATTTGTCCAGTTCAGCAAATCCGGTTTCAAGGCCAGTGATATCAGAACCGCCAGGGCGCGAGTGCAATTCGTCGATATGCTGCAACACCGAATCCATCACCGGCGCCACGTGCTGCGGACCGCTTTGGCCCTTGGACGCAGATTCGGATATAGCCATCACCTTAGCCTGCGCGAAATCAAGCAACGCACGCGCATCCATACCATTCGGCGCGAACCCCTTACACACAATCTCATCCGCCGCCGCGATTAGCGAGCGGCGCAGCGAGCGCTCGCGCACGATCTCAGCGTAATGCCTAATGTTTGCGGCGGATGGCGTGTTTTGATTAAGTTGCACCAAATATTCGATGCCGCCGACCTCGGCCAACTCTTGATAGTTTTGCAAAAACTCGGAAATACTCACCGGGTCGGCGGGCTTGCTTGATTCCAACTTTTGCGCGATGGCGCGGAAAATCATGCGGTGATCGCGCGTGAAAAAATCGTTCTCGGAAACAATATCGGCGACGCGATCCCAAGCAGTGTTATCAATCATCAGTCCGCCGAGGACAGATTGCTCAGCCTCAACGTTGTAAGGCGGCTCTTTCAGGGAGCCACTCATAGCGTCGCCCATGAATAAAAAAACCCACCGCACCAAGGGGAGGAAGTGCGGCGGGAAAAGCGCGCGCTGGCAGTGAAACACGCACGCTGGAGGAGAGGATTAGCGCCCGAGGAAATACACGTCAAAATCATTCCGGATCGGCATCCCATTCAAGTTGATCGGGCGTGCTGAGCATGCGCGCGTACTGCTGCTGGCAGTACAGCAAATACTCGATGTCTTTGGGGTTGTAACACTTCATTTCCGTCGGCACAGTTTTAAGTCCGAGCGCGGTCAGCATCACGGAAAATTCCCGTATATCGCCGTCCGATATCATGCGCGAAATTTTGGTATCACTGCCGCCGATCGCTTTAGCTACCGTGGTTTGACCAACGCTCGCAAATCTCCGCAAGATTGTCGATTCGATCTTGCGGGCAGTTTCAGATGGGGCGGGCAATACTTCAGGCATCGACACAGCACTCAAAAAGGGTGGGAGCACCAGCCATGCTAATATTTAAGCGCAAACCCAAAACACTAGACATTGAAAGGCACTCCCATGATCGATCACGACGATTTACAAGCGCTTTACGCGGACACAACCGCGTGCATACTCGCCATTGCCAACGCACTCAACGCCAAAGGCGTTCTATCCAAATCAGAATTATCAGTATCAGCGCAAGAACGCCTGCTCGCGATGCAGCCAAACGGAGAGCCGAACGCACTTTCGCCCTACCCATTTTATATTTTGAGACAACTGGCAACCGCGTTGAACTCCAGCCCGAACGAACAGCCCGCCGAATAGCATCCGCATTTGCGGCATCAGAAAAACTAGACCAGGGAACGTCCTTGATATTTGGTGCCGCATGCGTGGCAAGAAAATTACAGAGCAAATCGGACGGCTGAAGAATGACCCGAACCTCATTTGCACTGGAGCCGGTAACCACATCTCCATCGACTCGAACCAATTGCGCCTGGGAATCCAAACCGCTCAAAAAGCGATTGACGACTTCATCAGAACCATTAGCAAGATCGGTAAGTGACGCCAACGCAGCTTCGAGTGGAAGGCTATCGCATGAAATTTTGACGGTGAGTGTCTCCATCAAGCCGCTTCTTGCTTACTTTCAAAATAATCCGCTAGCCGCTGGACAGTATGTACCGACGGATCCGACACATATCCTTGCGCGATCTTGCAAAGAGTGGAAAAAGGCACGCCACTTTCACGCGCAACCTGTCTTTGTGGTATCCGCTTGGCTCGCAGATTCCGCATCACATAAGCGTAAAGATTGTTTGGAGTATCCATGCAAATATATTATAGCCATTTATGGCTCGATGCAATAGCCGCACATGGCTTTTATTTTATTGGACAATCCATATATGGAGATTGACCAAATAATTGCCGAGAATCTACGCGACCTGATGAAGGAGTCGGAGAATCTAAATACCCTTAAAAAACTGTCGGCCAAATCAAAAGTGGGGTTTGGTACTGTGCGCCGAACAAGAAATGGGGATGGAAACATTACAGTGCAGAATTTAGAGAAAATAGCTCACGCGTTTGAGAAAACCGCTGTCTACCTATTAACCAAGCAATCCAATAACCTATACAAACAGCCAGAAGATCAGCAACCATCTGCTCGTTTCACCCTGCATCAAAATTCGCCAGACGAAGCAGATTTGCTGCGTGGCTATCAAGCCGCCTCGGCCGAAGTGCGGCAAATAATGCTCAACGCCGCACGCTCATCTTTGCAAAAAAAACCCAAAGCGGCAGACCAATAACATAATTTACCTGCAAATCCAGCGCCAATTCAACTTTGATTGATTTTTTCCGGGTTACCATTCGTCGGCTGGTTGATTTTTTACTTGACTTATTTTTTAAGTGGCGTATTATCTACTTATGGCAAGCAATTAAGCGAGCCGGCAAAGGAGATCAAAATGAACACATTACACCCGCAAGACTATATCCCCACCCCCACACAGGCACATACAGCCGAGGATATTCCACTTTGCGAACTCGTTACCGCCTACCTAGAAAGCGGTAAAACTGTGGAACACGCAATAAATTGTTTCAGATCTGGAATAATTGACTTTATCAACCACAACAACATCGACAAAGAACAGTTGCAATCCTTGCGGTGGGCTTTAAATAAAATTGATTTTTAATCATGAGCCGCCCCCGTTCCCCGGCCTTATCTGCTGCAATAGTCGCAGTTGATAGCGGTATGAGCGTCTACGCAGCCAGCAAACTACACGGCGTTGCACAGTCCGTTATCAGCCGCGCCCTAAAGCCAAAACCTAAGCAAAAGTGCCCAACGTGCGGGAAACCGCTACGCGTGCAAAAATGATTCGCGCGTCCAACAAGCGTTTGGTCGATGCACGGAGCATGATGCGAGCTTTATGTGTTATCGCCAGTGGTGGCCAAATCGCGATGCCGGAAATCACCGAGGCGACCGGGCTGTCGCTGGCCGGTGCTAAACGATTGCTCACCGCCGCCCGCACGCAGTTCGGTGTCGAAATAGTATGGCGACGGGACAATACCCTGGTACATCACGGCGAATACACCGTGGAGGACTGGGGAGTGTTCGATCAAACCCGTGTCCGGAAATTATTGAAACGCCGCAAATAAAAATTCGACATGAAAACCACTAAATACCCGCTCCGGCGGGTTTTTTTTCGCCCATACGCCGCACCATGGAAATATTTTATCAGAAAATAGCCATGTATGGCTTGACAGTAAAGCCATACATGGCTACATTGAGCAAATACCAGGCAAATACAGCTCAATGCAAGCAAAGGAAAGCTTATGACAACCACCGAACTAAAAACCGCCTACCAGCGCGCCGGCCTATGGCGCCAAGGCAAAAGCTTCGCCGAGTGCATGGCCCAGCCGGTGGTGCGCGACATCCTACAACGCTGCGCAGCTGCACAGCGCCGCCTAATGCAGCGCCGCGGCGAGCGCGTGCCGGCACAACAGGAGATCACACTATGAACCCACAAAACCAATCCGATATTGATAGCGGCGCACCCTATAGCTGGTGGCCATTGTTCCTCTACCTCATCATTTTCGTAGGGTTTATTGCGTATTTTGCTGCGCCATGGGTAGCGCACGTTATGGCCTGGATTGACGCACTATGAGCCAACGAGACACCGTCCTAGCCCATTTGGCCGCACATCCGCTTGAAAGCTTCACCGGGGTGCAATTGCGCAAACTGCTGAACGAACCAAACGCCCCGCAAATTTTAGTGGCGCTGACCCAGCAACGCAAAGTGGATGTGGTTGGCCAAGAGATCAGCCAACACAACCAGATGGTCAACCGCTACCAAATCCGGCAGAACAAAAAAATATTATCCATGCGCGGCGTGCGCGGTGTTATTGAACATCGGATGGGTGATTAGCATGGAACAAAGCAAGATAAAAATCTTAAAGCTTAAATCCGTACAAGAGATAACAACCTTGTCCCGATCAACAATATACAGGCTTGAGTCACTCGGAAGTTTTCCACGCCGCGTGGCATTGGGCGAACACGCTGTTGGATGGTACGAGCATGAGATAGATGCGTGGATTGCTAGCAGACCGCGAGTACTGAAAGATGGCTAATCATTTATGCCGGCAGCAGGAATCGAACCCACGACCTTCTGATTACAAATCAGTTGCTCTACCAACTGAGCTATGCCGGCACGAGATGCCGATTATGGTGCCCAGAAGAGGAATCGAACCTCCATGGTGTTGCCACCTCGGGATTTTGAGTCCCGTGCGTCTACCAATTCCGCCATCTGGGCTGGCGCGGGATTGTACCATAAGTGCAGGAGATTATTTTGACTAAAGCGAATCGAATCATAGCAGAAGCGGACTCGGTGAACAGCACGCGCGAGAAAAAATGCTCGAAGTGTGGCGAGGTAAAACTCGAAACCGAGTTCCACAAAAATAAAACAAAGAAGGATGGATTGGCAAGTAACTGCAAAGTATGTACGGCGGCGGTAGGTTCACGCTACCGTGCCGAGAATAGAGACCGCCGCCGCGCCTTCCATGCACGCTACCGTGCCGAGAATAGAGACCGCATCCTCGCCTCCCGGGCACGCTACCGTGCCGATAATCGAGACCGCATCCTCGCCTTCCACGCACGCTACCGTGCCGAGAATAGAGACCGCATCCGCGCCTCCCGGGCACGCTACATTGCAGATAATCGAGACCGCATCCACGCCTCTAGGGCACGCGATATTTCCAAACTATCAGACACATATATCAAGGGGATGATTCGCGGTAAATCAGACACTTTAAAACAT
>JBDSHM010000326.1:0-2261 GCA_039918495.1 Sulfuriferula sp.
TTGATCGCCGTAGATGGCACACGCCTTGGTGGCAATCTGTATTTACCGATACCGGCACAAATCAACGACAAACCTCTTTTCTACAACACCGCATTTCGCGGACGGAATATACGCGCCGCCACCTTAAAGATGCACGTGAATGGCGGCGGCAGCGTCTACCTGCAAGTGGCGGAAACACTGGATAAACGCGACCATCACCTGGTCGGCATTCTGGCTGAGATGCTGGCACCCGCCGTGATTATTGCCCTGGCTGCGGTGCTGCTGGTGTGGTTTGGCGTGCGCCGCGGCCTGGCCCCACTGCAAAGCCTGCAGGAAGAAATCGCCGCGCGTTCGCACCGCGATCTGCGTCCGGTACCCGAACACCACGCTCCCGACGAAGTGCGGCCGGTGGTCGCCTCGCTCAATGCCCTGCTGGCGCGGCTCAATGATTCCATGAATGGTCAGCAGCGCTTCCTGGCCAACGCTGCGCACCAGTTACGCACGCCGTTGTCGGGACTGCAAACCCAGGTCGAACTGGCCTTGCGCGGCACCATGACGGCTGAGCTGCGCGCGACACTCACCCAACTGCTGGATGCCACCGTACGCACCGCCCATCTTGCCAACCAGTTACTGACCCTGGCACGAGCCGAGCCGGGGGCCATGTCACCCGATGCCATGCAACCTCTCGATTTACATAAGGTAGTCGAAGATGCTGCGCAGGAATGGGTGCCGCGTGCCATGGTGCGGCAGATTGATCTGGGTTTCGATATTGAAACGACGTTGTTGATAGGTGAGCCGCTATTGATTCGCGAATTGCTCGCCAACCTGATTGATAACGCCCTGCGTTACACCCCCGCAGGCGGTAGCGTAACCGTACGCTGTCGTACGGCAGATGGCCCTGTGCTGGAAGTCGAAGATAACGGCATCGGCATCCCCGAGTCGCAGCGCGAAAAAGTTCTCGAGCGGTTTCACCGGGTCGAAGGCAGTCCGGGCGGCGGTTGCGGACTGGGGCTGGCGATCGTACAGGAAATCGCCCGCATACACGGCGCCGCGCTGGAGATTACCGCACCACCTGCGGGCCGTGGCACGCTTGTCTGCATCAGCTTTCCTCAATCCAACACTTTTTCCAATACGTAGTCATCCATCACAAACCCCGCACCAATCTCGGTGACGACGGCTTCTACAACGATAAAACCATATTTTCGATAGGCGGCCAGCGCGATGTGGTTCTGTTTATTCGTGCGCAATCCCAGGATGTGGCGGTCTTGCCGACGCGCTTCGGATTCAACCTGTTCGAGCAATGCAGCGCCCACGCCACAACGCTGCCAGGCAGGGTGTACGTAAATCTTGTCGAGCTTGATGCGGTGCGGATCGTCATCCAAAAAATAATGACTAAAACCGATCATGTCGGTGTCATTCCACGCCGCTTTCCACCAGCTGCCAGGTTGACCAAGCTGCTGCCTGATTTGCGTGGCGTCGTAACGCTGGCACAGCATGTAATCGATCTGCGCCAGGCTGATGATGCCGGGATAGTGTTTGTGCCAGATGTGTCGCGCCAAATTACCCAGTTCCTCAGCCTGGTCGCCTTGCAGCGCGGCAATGTGCCAGCTGGGAGAAGTCATGGATACAGCTTGGGTGCGCCGGGCGGACGTGTCTTGAAACGCTTGTGCAGCCAGAAATACTGCGCCGGCATTTCCAGCACACGTTCTTCGATAAAGGCGTTCATGCGACGGGTATCGGCTTCAATATCATCGCTCGGGAAGTTATCCCAGGCCGGGTAGAATTGCGCCACATAACCTTGCCCACCGGGTAGCTGACGTGTGACGCAAGGCACCACACGGGCACCCGCCACGCGCGCGATACGCGGCAACGCGGTCACTGTGGCTGCGGGGACGCCGAAAAAAGGCACGAATGCGGCATCCTTGGCACCGAAATCCTGATCCGGCAAGTAGTAAAGCGGTAAGCCCTGACGTACCTCGCGCACCAGTGGGCGTACGCCGTCATGGCGGGAAAACATTTTCGAACCGCCAAAACGGGTGCGAGAGTGCAGCATGAGCCGGTCGAAATGGGGATTTTTCATACGACTGTACATCGACACAATCGGCGCATAGCTGGCGGTGAAGCGTACGCCGCCCATGTCCAGACCGACAAAGTGAGGCGCCAGCAAAATCACCGGCTGCCCCTGCAGCGGCTGGAAATGTTCCAGTCCGGCAAAATGCACCAGACGTTTCAGCCGTTCAACGGGCGACCACCACAAAATGCCATGCTCCAGCGCGGCACGT
>JBDSHM010000327.1:0-7763 GCA_039918495.1 Sulfuriferula sp.
ACCTGCAGCAACAACTTGCCCGACCAGTTCAACTCTATACAGCAAAAAGTCCGCGTGCCTTTGTAGAAGCGACCCGACACGGGGACTTCGATATTGTACTCACCCCGCCCCACCTGGCCTGGTTAGCCGAGCATGAAGCCAATTATCAACCACTTGCCACCTATGCCGGCACAATCCAGGGAGTACTGCTAGTATCTGCGTCATCCGGACTGAGTTCCCCCGCCGAATTAAGGAACAGCAATATCGCCATCCCCGATCCGCTGGCATTCACAACAATCCTTGGGACAATCTATTTGCAACAGGCCGGTCTGCGTCGCGATATGGACTACCATTTCCTTAACCGAGGCACCCACAACAATGCGGCGCTTGCCGTGATCAACAACGAGGCTCCTGCGGCCATTGTCAACATACTTTTTTTCAACCAACTGTCGGAAAAACTACGCGATAAATTGCGCATCATCGGCGCCACCTCTGCAGTAAAAAGCTTCTTTTTCATGGCCAATCCCCGTCTTCTCGCAACCACCATCCACGCCGTACGGGATGCCCTGTTGGGTTTCGCCAGTACTCCGCGAGGGCGTATATTTCTTGATCACAGCCACTTCGGGCGCATTCTTCCGGCAAATTCTCACAGCCTGTCCGAGATGGAACGCTATGGCGTGGAAGCACAGCACCTACTCCAGGCACCACGCCCATGAATCGCCGGATTTCCTTACCTCTGTGGGTCAAACTCTTCCTGACCACCTTGCTGGTACAGTTCACCATGCTGGGTTTGCTCGCGCTTACCAGTGTGCATGAAGCGCAACAGCGTCTGCTGGAAAATGCCGAATTACGCCTGCAGGAACTACGCGTACCGCTCGAATCTGCTCTCAGCACCGCACTGTTTGAGAGAGATATTGCCGGAATACAGGAATTGCTGAACTCGATGTACAAGGAAAAAAGCCTGCGCTATCTGGTGGTGACCGACTTGCAAGGCAGGCGGCTAGCGGCAGCGGGTATGGAAAACAGCAAACTCCCCGAGCAAAACCGGAGCTTCGCCGATGTGGACAGCGATGGCGTATTTGATACCGCCATGCCCATCACGCTAGGAAACGAGCGCTATGGCACCCTCTATTTCGGCATTTCCACCGATTTTCTCAGGCACGCTGAAACGCGCATGAAATACAAAATGCTGGCCATAGGCGGCGTCGCGCTTATGCTGTCATTCGTCTTGCTGATCGTAATCAGCCTGTGGCTTACCCGCCATTTACGGCAACTGGCGGAAGCCAGCAAGACCATCGCTGCGGGCAATCTCAACATCCATCTTCCGGTCACTAGCCATGATGAAGTAGGACAACTCAATCAAGCGTTTAACGCCATGGCTGCGAGCCTGCGTGGCCGCATTGAAGCGTTGCAGCAGGCCGAATCCATCCAGCGCCGTTATCTCGCCGAAACCCGCGTGGAAAAAGCCCGTCTGCTGGCATTATTATCAGCAATGAATCTGGGTATCCTGTTCGTCTCCATCAACAACCGGGTGGCCTATACCAACCCGGCTTTCACCCAGATATGGATGATCCGCAACAGCGACAACCTGGTTGGACGAGAAATCGCCGACCTGCTCAATGACTCGGGCTGCATACTGGCCCGGCCGGATCATTTTTCGCGCCACATCATGGGGGTATTGGGCACTCACGAAAGCTCAGAGAGCCTGGAAATCGAAATGACTGATGGGCGCGTCATTACCCAGCTATCCTACCCGGTGCGCGAACAGGACGGCCGCATCATCGGACGCATCCTGATTTTTGAAGACGTCACACGCGAACGTCAAACCGCAGAACAGCTGATATATCTGGCTGAGCGCGACTCGCTTACCGGTCTTTACAACCGGCGCCGTTTCGAAGACGAATTGTGGCGCATGGTGGGTGACATCACACGGCATGGAAATAGCGGTAGCCTGTTGTTTTTTGATCTGGACGAGTTCAAATATATCAACGATACCTTTGGCCACCGCGCCGGAGATTCGATGTTGATCCGCGTCGCTGGCGCGGTGGGGGCGCTGATCCGCAGTAACGAAATATTCTGCCGCTTGGGTGGCGATGAATTTGCCATACTTATGCCTGATGCCACTGACCAGGAAGCCCAGTCACTGGCGGAACGTATCGTACGCGCAGTGGCGCAGATTCCATTCCGTTTCGAGGGCAAGAACCTGCGCCTGACTTGCAGCCTCGGCATTGCCGCCTATCCACAGCATGCGGAAAGCGCCGAGCAACTGGTTGCGCATGCAGATGCCGCCATGTATCAGGCCAAGGAGGCGGGCAAGAATGCCTGGCGCAGTTATCGCGCCGATCTGGACACTTCGCGTGAAATGATCCAGCGCATGAGCTGGAATGAACGCATCGGACGGGCACTGGATGAAGACCGCTTCGTGCTGCATTTTCAGGGAATTTATCACACGCAGAGCGGTATTCTTGCGCACCTGGAAGTCCTGCTGCGCATGCGTGATGAGGCCGACCCGGAACAACTCATCATGCCGGGACATTTCATTCCGCTGGCAGAGAAAAGTGGTCAGATTTTGCAGATCGACCGCTGGGTGATCAAGCAGAGCATTACGCTATTGCAGGCCAAACCGGAAATTCCGGCACTCGCAGTGAATATTTCCGGGCGCTCGCTGGACGATCCCGGCCTGGCGCTGTTCATTTCTGACGAGCTGCTGTCCGCCAAAGTTGCGCCACGCCGCCTGATGATCGAGATTACCGAAACCTCCGCGTTATCCGACCTGCAGGAGGCGCAACGTTTCATCCAGGCATTACGCCACACCGGTTGCATCATCTGTCTCGACGATTTTGGCACCGGTTTCGCCTCTTTCGCCTACCTCAAGCACATCAAGGCCGACATTCTCAAGATCGACGGCCTGTTTATCCGCGACATCATCTTCGAGCGCGACAACAAGGTTTTCGTCAAAGCGATTGTCGATGTAGCACGCGGGCTGGGGAAAACCACCGTGGCCGAATTTGTGGAAAGCCATGAAATCTATATGGTGCTGAAGGAAATGGGTGTGGACATGGTTCAGGGCTATCATCTTGATATTCCCAGCGGCGGGCATTGGCAAACCAAACTGGGCAAGCCCACCTCATTGTAGCCGTCAGATAACGCACGCCAGCAAGTCCGGCGCCACACTGGTAAAATGGCGACTATTCCGATTTATCTTTAGGTAATACATCTTGATCTCCACCCAAGGCCTCACTATCCAGTTCGGCGCCAAGCCGTTATTTGAAAACGTCACCGTCAAATTCGGTGACGGCAACCGCTACGGTCTGATCGGCGCCAACGGCAGCGGCAAATCAACGTTCATGAAAATTCTCGCAGGTCAGCTGACGCCGACCTCCGGCCACGTCGTGCTGGACAGCGGCGAAAAACTCGGCTGGCTGCGCCAGGACCAGTTTGGTTTTGAAGATCAGCTCGTGCTCGATGTGGTGATGCAGGGTGACGCGGAGCTGTGGGCGGTCAAGCAGGAAAAAGACGCCATCTACGCCAATCTGGAGGCCTCCGAAGAAGACTACATGCATGCCGCCGAACTGGAGGGCAAGTTCGCCGAACTCGATGGTTATTCCGCCGAAGCGCGCGCAGGCGAACTGCTGCTTGGTGTAGGTATCCCCACCGACAAGCACAATGGCCCGATGCAGGAAATCGCTCCCGGCTGGAAATTGCGTGTTCTGCTGGCACAGGCCCTATTCGGCAATCCGGATATCCTGTTGCTGGACGAGCCGACCAACAACCTCGACATCAACACCATTCGCTGGCTGGAAAATGTGCTGGACCAGCGCACCAGCACCATGATCATCATCTCGCACGATCGCCACTTTCTGAACTCGATCTGCACCCACATGGCTGACCTGGACTACGGCAAGATACAGTTATTCCCCGGCAATTATGACGAATACATGACCGCCGCCGCGCAGTCACGCGAAGGTCAGGCTGCCGCCAATGCCCGCGCCAAGGAAAAAGTCGCCGAGTTGCAGAGCTTGGTATCGCGCTTTTCTGCCAACGCCTCCAAGGCGCGCCAGGCCACTTCGCGCGTCAAGCAGATCGACAAACTCAAGCAGGATATGGTGGTCATCAAACCCTCTTCACGTCAGTATCCCTACATGCGCTTCGAGCAGGAAAAACCGTTGCATCGCAATGTGATCGAAGTGACCGATCTCGCCATCGGCTACGATGCGCCGCTATTTTCCAAATTGAATTTTATGGTCGAGGCGGGTCAGCGCGTGGCCATTCTGGGCGAAAATGGCACCGGGAAATCCACGCTGATCAAAACACTGGTCGGTGAATTGCCTGCCAAGAACGGCACCATGAAATGGTCTGAGAACGCAAAAATCGCTTATTACGCTCAGGACCACGCCACCGATTTCGACACCGACCTTACCCTGTTCGACTGGATGCAGCAGTGGACCCAGCCGGGTGACGATGACCAGATGGTCCGTGGCATACTGGGTAAACTGCTGTTCTCGGGCGACGATGCCAAAAAATCGGTGGGCATCCTGTCCGGTGGCGAGCAGGGACGCATGCTGTTCGGCAAGCTGATCATGTCGCGCGCCAACGTGCTGGTGCTGGATGAACCCACCAACCACCTCGACATGGAATCCATCGAGTCACTCAATACCGCTGTGGAGCTCTTCAAGGGCACGGTTATTTTCGCTTCGCACGATCGGTCCTTTGTATCCTCGCTGGCTAGCCGAGTCATCGAAATCACCGATCAGGGCCCGACCGTATACGACGGCAACTACGAGGACTATCTGGCCAGTCGCGGCGTTGCTTAATGAAGCTGGTCGTTCTGATTTCCGGGCGCGGTTCAAATCTCAAGGCCATTCTGGATGCTCGGCTGCCGGTGGAGATTGCGGCGGTCATCAGCAATCGCCCTGATGCCGGCGGACTGGATCTGGCACGCGCACACGGCATCCCTGCGCTGGCACTGGATCACACACACTATGCCAATCGTGAGGATTTCGACAACGCACTGATCGAGGTCATCGACGCTTACCAACCGGATCTTGTGGTACTGGCTGGCTATCTGCGTATTCTCAGCGACTGTTTCGTCATGCATTACGCAACACGGCTGATAAATATCCATCCCTCGCTGTTGCCCAGCTTTCCCGGCCTCGATACCCATGCACGCGCCCTCGCCGCAGGGGTAAAAGTTCACGGCTGCACAGTACATTTTGTGACCATCACGCTGGATCATGGCCCCATCATTTTGCAGGCCGCGGTAGCAGTACGCGCCGATGACACACCCGCTACTTTGGCAGCACGCGTGCTGGCAGCCGAACATTGTATCTATCCCAGGGCCATCGGATGGTTTGCGCAGGGTCGGCTTATTCAACACGATGACGGCCGGGTAAACTTGCGCGATGATAGCGGGTCTGAACAGATACTCTTCATCACAGAAAGCCTCTCATGATGCGCTATATTATTCTTCTGCTTGCCCTGATCGCCGTGCCTGCGCTCGCCGCACCACGTCAGGTTGAAATTGATTACCGCCTGACGCATAACGGCCTGGAAGTCGGCTCCGTGCACGAAACCTATACACGCAACGGCAACAACTACCGCATTGATAGTCAGACGCGTGCAGCGGGTCCGCTTGCCGTATTGTTCAAAGGCCAGCTGGAAAGTATCAGCACAGGAAAAATCACCTCGCACGGCTTGCGCCCGCTAAAATTTGAACAAACCCGTAGCGACGCCCCCCAAAAAAACATCAGCTCCAGCTTTGACTGGAAAACCAAAAAAGTCACTCACACCAGCAAGGATCACAGCGAATCCGTCGCATTGCCCGCCGATACGCAGGACCGTCTGTCGGTGTTATACCAGTTCATGTTCGTCAAGCCGGGCGCTAAAAAACTTGATTTCGATGTCTCTACCGGGCACAGCTTGAGCCATGAGGTCTATACGCTGGTGGGCGAGGAAACGCTTGCCACACCGGCCGGGGCACTCAGGACGCTGCACTATCAGAATCAGCCAGAAAAAGGCGAAAAACAGATCGAGGTATGGCTGGCGCGCGACAAACACTACCTTCCCGCACAGGTGCGTATCGTTGACGATGGGGCCACCGCTTTGCAAACGCTCAATCAGATCAAGATCGAATAATCCCTTGCATGGCTGCCGCCAGTGACCGGTTCAGCACCTTGAATTCTGCGGCGCGAATGCGCAGGATTTTTCTGCTGGCGCTGGTAATATCCATACTGGCGCACTTGCTGCTGTTGGCAACACCTGATTTTCGGCCGCCTGCGGAGGAACGCCCTGAAACGATGATCCAGGCGCGTCTTGAGCCATTGCCATTGCCCAAAGCCGTCCTCAAACCCAAGCCTAAGTCAGTACCTAAACCGACAATCAAAACGATCCGGAAACCCAGCCCAAAAGCCAAACCCCACATACAATCTGCGCCTCACAAGCCAACACCAACGCCAATTTCGGAACCCAGCGAGCCGTCCACTCCTCAAACCGACACTCCGATAGCCTCTACTCAAACACCACCTGTTGCACCTGAAAAACCGCCAGTTGACACGGCTACCAGCGAACCGGCGACGCCGCCATCCGCGCCACTGAATGCCTTGCCGGGAAAAATCGAAATCAATTACACCCTGTACTGGGGCGCCAATGGATTCAAAGTGGGCCGTGCTGCCTATATCTGGCAGGTGCAAGGTAGTCATTATGTGCTGACCAGCATTACTGAGGGCACCGGTTTGATCGGAATAATTCAGCCTGGCAGGCTGGTGCAAATCAGCGAGGGTCACATCACGCCACAGGGCTTGGCACCGGATAATTTCTGGATTCAGCGCGGCAAAACCACGCCCGACAAAACGTCCGTTGCCCATTTCAATTACCAGCAACATACCGTCACGCTAGGCAAAATAAATCACACATCCACGGTGCCCCTGCTGCCTGGCGCACAGGATATTCTCAGTGTGACCTTCCAATTGGCGATGCTCGCGCCTTTTCAGGGCGAACAACTGCTTCATGTCACCAGCAGCAGCGACCTCACGCCCTATACGGTACATGTGGTGGGTGACGAGATCCTTGATACCGCTATGGGGCAGCTACGCACGTTGCACCTAGTACGCAATCAGGAGGCTGGCGAGGATGCGATTGATGTGTGGCTTGCGCAGGATTACAACTACATGCCCGTCAAAATTCAGATCAACCACGGCAAATTTGGTATCGTCGAACAGGTGATCAAGGGCATTAAAGTCGAACACTAGCCCTTGCAGAAGGTGAGGAGAGCGTCAGGATGCGCCCTGGAGTTGCGCACGTATGCTTCGCGCCAATGCGAGCGCCGTTTCCAGCGATGAGTCCAGGCAAGTGTAATGTCCCATCTTGCGTCCCGGGCGGGCGGATTGTTTTCCATACAGATGCAGCTTGGCTGCCGGATGTTGCAGCAGCGCTGCCCAGTTAGGCTGACTGGCACCCCACAGGTCACCCAGCAGGTTCACCATGACTGCGGGGGTATGCTGCATGGTGGCGCCAGGAGGCAGGTTGCACAAAGTGCGCACCTGCATCTCGAACTGACTGGTAAGGCAGGCATCAAGGGTGTAGTGACCACTATTGTGCGGGCGCGGAGCAATTTCATTCACCACCAGCTGGCCCGCTTCCACCACAAAAAACTCTACCGCCATGACGCCGCAATAACCCAGTTGATCAGCAATCGATTGGGCCATATCGCACGCGCTTTGCGCCAATGCTTCACTTATTCGCGCCGGCACAATACTGATGTCGAGAATGCCCGCTGCGTGAATATT
>JBDSHM010000328.1:0-5874 GCA_039918495.1 Sulfuriferula sp.
GTTTTTGTCCGGGATCGCAATAACCTTAAATATCTACCCGCAATCAAGAAATGGGCCAATGCCCAGCCTGTATATTATAAAAATTATCAGATGAATATTTTTGATCTGAATTGCAAGTCGATAGACATCACGAAATGCAAAATCAACTGAAGCCTATCCAATATAGCTTGATTATTTCTGGAGGCCACGCGGCAATCAACGATTTCAATACAAGGGTGTTATTACCTTTGAGCGCTTCACGAGACACGGGATTTGTGCGCCGCTGGTTAAGTCAAGTCTTGTTATTTTGCGCGGCTCTGTTGGCCCTGTCCGTGTCGGCGCAGGCGGCAACGCCCATGCCATGGAGTGTGACCGACTTGCAATGGCAGCAGGTCAGGTCACTGCGAGGCCTCTATACCCAGCCGGGCATGAGCGTACCGGCGCTGTACATCTTCTTCGACCCTGACTGCCCCTGGTGCGCCAAACTGTGGCAGATGCAACTCGATGGAAAACCCTTCAAGGACGTGCCAGCCGTGTGGATACCGGTGACCTATCTGGCATCAGACAGCTTGGGCAAGGGTGCCGCGCTGCTACGCCAGGGCAACAAGGCCGCCCTGGAGCGCAATTTTGCGCACTACGATACCGCGCATCGCTCGGGGGGGATTGCGGCCGTTGAACCCAGCGCAACCGAGCGCCAGGCGCTGGGGCATGCCAAGGCGGTGTGGCTGCAATTAGGTGGTGCTACGCCGATGTTCGTCTACCGCACATCCACAGGAGAGGCGCTGGTGTATCTGGGATTGCCCAAGGACTCGGCTGCTCTCGCTTCCATCGTGCATACTCTGGCGCCACCGCATCTGAGCGTTTACCCAGAATGAGCATTTCTATCTTTGCGTGCGTTTGACATGGTACCGACGCTGCCCGTTTCAGCCGTTTTCACGGGCTCATGTTGCGCAAGGCGCTACAGCCAGACCAGGGCCTGCTCATCACCCGCTGCCCGAGCGTACACAGCCTGTTCATGCGCTTTGCCATCGACGTGATCTACCTCGACCACACCGGCCTTGTCACCCGCTGCACCCCCCACCTCAAACCCTGGCGCGCCAGCGCCGGGCGCAGCCGTCTTGCCGGCCATGCCACCGCGCATGCACTGGAACTGCCCGCCGGCAGCATCCAGCGTCTGCACATCGAAACCGGCAGCCGCCTGCACCACCCGCTATTCGTTCCATTTGATGCCAATGCCCGTCATGCATAAACGCCAGCGCGGCTCCGCCATGATCGAATTTGCCATAGTCGGCCCGGTGATCATGCTGCTGGGGCTCGCCATGCTGCAATACAGCCTGCTGTTCTTCGCCAAGAATCAGATCAACTACGCCACCTTCATGGCTGCGCGCGCCGGCAGCATGAGCGGCGCCAACCAGAGCGAAATCCAGACCGCCTACACCAAAGCCCTCATCCCTCTATACGGCGGGGGTCAAACCAGCGCAGAGCTGATCGCCGCCTACGCCAGAGCCGGCGCCGACGTCGCCGGCCACACCCGCATCGAACTGCTCAACCCCACCAAAGAAAGCTTCGACGACTGGAACGACTCGCGCCTGCAAAACACCGTCGGCAACGGCAAGCGCGTCATCCCCAACGGCGGCCAGGCCTACAAAGACCCAAACAATATTGGCGCCGCCTCCGGCCAGAGCATCCAGGACGCCAACCTGATCAAACTGCGCATCACCCACGGCTATGAACCCAAAATCCCGCTGATCCATTCGATCTACACCCAATACCTGAAATGGCTCGACCCCAATACCGACGCCTTCAATACCGCGCAGATCAACGCCGGGCGCATCCCGGTGGTCAGCCACGTCACCCTGCAAATGCAATCCGACGCCATCGAACCCGGCAACCCCGCATCGCTGCCCGGCCCCGGCAACAACGGCAAACCCACCGACCCGGGCGATCCACCGGCAGTGACCAGCGCGCCGCCGGATTGTTTGACTATTGGTTGTACGGTCACTAAAACGCCGGTGCCGGCTTGCAATCCGAGTACCGATCCGTTTGGTTGCCGTCCATTGGGTTGTAAAGAGAGTGACTCAACCTGCGACCCTTCTTGCGGGGTGAATAAATGCTGTAAAGCGAACCAGCTACCCATATCCAAAACGCCAGGTGCTCCGGGCGATTTATTTACACTTTTCCCGGTGAGCAGCAGGTGAAAATGGGACAGCTCCAAACAATGATTCAAACCCAAGAGGCAGATATACACCTGTTAAAAACTGCGCTGGCCTCTCTGGTTGTTCTGCCATTACTATGGTTTTCCATGCTGGTGGCTGCAGCAGATTTACAACCGATTTCGCCGGTGAAAGGTGATGCCTGCACGACGCCGCCCAAGTGTTCGGAAAAAGTGCCGAGGACTTGCGCTACGAGTGCATCCTCGAAGCGCTGAAGCAAATGGAAGGTGGGAAAGAGGAATATTCGAAGACAGCTACGCCAGCGAACGAGCCGGCAAGCTATGGGAAAAACCAGATGTTAATTGTCAAAATCTTGCCGGGATTGCGTGATATAGGCGGGACCAGCTTCACCTACACGTATGGTGGGAAAAGTTACACGATCACCCATGCGGACATTAGTGCAGCTATTAAACGCGGTGCTGCTATGTATGATGGCGGTTCAGATCTACTCGATGAAGCCAATAAGCATAACGACTACAAGAGTCTCACCATCCCGGCTCGTACAGTTACGGTGAACGGTTTTTTTGCCAAATCCGGCATTGCAGCGGCTGAGTGGGATACGTGGTGGGCTCAGGCTGTGGGTTATCAAAAATTGACACAATTAAATAACCTATTGGCGCCAGCGTATAAATCAGCCCTAATAAAAAGCAGCCAGGGGAAAGTCCTGCCTAAGTACAACGGGAATGGAACCATTAATCTCACTACGTTTGAAAAATTAGTGAAAGACAGAGGCACAATTCCTGGCACCGTGCCATCAGTCAGTTTTTGGGATCGCTTGAACGAGTTGCTTGACCTCGCGTTTCCGCATGAAACGAATCGCTTGAAGGCGTTTGAGGTTTATATACGTCTCCGGAAGATTAAAGCCGAGGGCTACTACAGCTTTTACAACCGTGCTGCCTACAGTCACCCCACGATACCCTATGATGCTTTCAAATACGGCATTGCCGATTGGTACAAGGCAACGCCAGCGGTGGAAGAGGAATTCATCAGAAAAACGATTAACGATGTGATAACAGGAAAAAATCTGGATAACAAAATTTTGTATCAGGACGGAGTCGAACGCGACATCGCCAAGCAAGCCGCCGAGAAACACAACGGCGGCGGCCCTGCCGCAGTGGTCTACGCGGAGAAATTCATTCAAATCTGGGATGGACTAGCCTGGCGCTTCACCTGCAAGGACGCCCAAGGGAAGATGGTTGATCCGCGCACCTTGTTTCCAAACAGCCAATATGCTGGGGCGGAGCGGGGCAAGACCAAGCAGCTGCGCCTTGATGGAACAAACTGATTTCACGCTCAAACAGGTATCGACATGAACCACTTACTTACGCTTTTTATTATCGCCACTCTCGTATCGCCGCTTGTGGCTTGCGACGAGCAGGGGGGGGCTGTGCCTAAGGTAGAGAAACACGCGTCTGCATCTTCTTCGGCAGGAGTTCCGGCAGCCAACGATTTCTATATCAAGGTGGATGAGTGTTACAAGAAAAATAAGATGCCGATCAAGACAACTGAGTCAGAGACGACTGGCTTGACAGGGAAGTGGGCGGTGCCAATTAGCAGAGACGTCATCGAAAATATCGCCCGTGACGCAGGTGTGGAAAAGAAGGTGTACCGTGAGTGGGGTGGGAACCTTGGATGGAGTCAATTCATAGATATTAATAATGATGGACTATGCGACTATGTTGAAACATTGCCTTATACCTTGATTAGACTTGCCATTAATCCAGACAATCCAAACCCCACTGCCAATGGTTATGCTCTCGTTATTCATTTGCATGGAAAAAAAGACTCAAAAAAATATTATTCCAGTGATGTTGATAGTGATCTTTTTGATGGACCATTCGATGGTATTTACACAGACTCGATTGAGTTACCAGGCGGAAACGGTGATCGTGCTGTTGTGCTGAAAGTTTATTCCCGTTTAGGTGGAATGCCTTACATTCTCATACCAAGAGACGGTTTGGTTAGGCATTCAGGTTCAGGCGTGAACTTCCCCGAGCCGCAATTGGATGCCAAAGGTATTCGAGTTGGCATGGATCCAGTTAAACCTGAGTTTAACGGTGCGGGAGGAGGTTGGGACATCATTCGCTGGGATCCCAAGCTCAAGAAATTCCGCAATGTCATCAAGGTTGACGACCCCATCTTCTCACCCGAGAACGCCGAATACTGGTCGGTACTGGCCTGGCTGGCCGAGCGCAATCTGGACGATGGCCTCCAGGCCTTCAAGGCGCGCCAATACTCCACCGCAGAAACCCTGCTGGAGCTCGCTGCCAACACCGACCCGCGCAACCTCGACATCCTCACCTGGCGCGCACACTTTGCCTACGCCAGCGCGCGCTACAAAGAAGCGACAGCATTGTATGAACAAGTCGTGCTTCGGGACCTCTACGCCACCGCCAAGCCGCCGCTTGAACAGACCTATTTCGACCTCGGACTCAGCCTGGAGGCCCAGTGCTGGCAACAACTGCGTGATCGCAAACCGGGCGATCCGCAAGGCTGCGCCGACTCCGTCTTCCACCCAGCGCAAGCGGCCTATCAAACCTACCTCAAACGGGCCCCCAACGGCGCGCGTGCCGCCGAAGTCAAACAGCGCCTGCATGCGATGCAGCAGGGCGTCTTTCGCCCACCCGTGGGCGATGCCGAACTCGCCGCCTCAGCCCAGTGGGTAGACAAACTCGCCCAAGTGTTTGTCCAGGCCACACGCCGCGCTTCCCACCCCGAACCCCGGCCCGTACCCACTCCCGAAACCGGCCAGCCTCAAGCAGCGAAGCAGGCCGACGTTGATCAGCTCAATCCGCAAGACCTGCGCAAGATCGATCAGGAAATCAACCACCTGCTGCAGATCAAAGGCCTCGCATTCGAGCAGTCGCGTATCGACTGGATGATTGCCTACAAGGCCAAGTTTCCCGGCGCAGACCTCAACGACATGATCGCCCGCCCAACCTATTACGAAGCCTTGCCCTGGGTAAAAACTTGGCGCAAAACCTATTCGAACTTGCCGAAGTAGACGGGCAACGCCCGCTGCTCATCTGCATCCCAAGGTCAATCCCATGCTGAGACTGCGTTTCGCTCTATGTCGTTTACTGGCTGTGCTCAGCCTGATCACCCTAAGCGCAGCCCCGATGGTCGCCAGCGGCTGCGGTGCCAGCCCCGGAGGCGCCCCCTGCGGCGGCAGCGGCGTCGCCAGCCAGGGCAACAGCAGTCAGACTAACCAGGGCGCCGGCAACCCCATCAACGTCACCAACGGCAACAAATACCAGCAGGAGATCGACCTGCCCGCGCTGCCCGGCGTGCTCGGCCTTGAAATCATCCGCCACTACAACAGCGCCTACGCCGGGGCCAACGCCCCCAACGGCATCATGGGACGCGGCTGGAAACTCAGCTACGAGACCGACCTCTACGCCATCGGCACCAGCGTGCAGATCGTCCAGGCCGACGGCACCCGTCTCATCTTCAGCCGCAGCCCCGGCAACCCGGCCATCTGCGCCAGCACCGACCCCAGCCAGGGCCGCATCCTCATCCGTCCTACCCGCCACGGCGACGAATACACCTGGGTGTGGATCAACGGCCGCCGCCTCAGCTTCGACAGCAGCGGCAAACTCGTGCAAATTCTTGCCCCCACCGGTGAATTCGTCAGCCTGCAACGTGACCCTCAGGGCCTGCTGGTCAAAGTCACCGACCCGCA
>JBDSHM010000329.1:0-5239 GCA_039918495.1 Sulfuriferula sp.
AAAAAAGGGCGCCATCCGGCGCCCCCTGATAGTGCTGTACAACCTGCTATATGGTGATCCACAATTCATTCAAACGCCGCACGAAAGCAGCCGGGTCTTCCAATTGGCCGCCCTCCGCCAGCAATGACTGATCGAACAGGATAGCCGTCCAGTCGCTGAATTTATCGCTGTCGGTCTGATCCTTCAAACGCTGGACCAGCGCATGCTTGGGGTTGATTTCAAGTATGGGTTTGCTGTCCGGCACGTTCTGGCCCGCAGCCTTGAGCAGGCGCTCCAGATTGCCACCCATGTCGTGTTCACCGGCTACCAGGCAGGCAGGTGAGGTTGTCAGACGGTGCGTAATGCGCACCTCCTTGACCTGCTCTCCGAGACTATCCTTGATCTTGTCGGTAAGACTCTTGAAGGCGTCGGCTTCCTGTGCCTGTTCCTTTTTCTCTTCCTCGTCGGCCAGACTGCCCAGGTCAAGATCGCCTTTGGCCACAGATTGCAGCTTCTTGCCATCAAACTCGGTCAGATGGGAAATCATCCATTCGTCTACACGGTCGGCGAGCAGCAATACTTCCACACCTTTGGCGCGGAAAATTTCCAGATGCGGGCTGTTTTTGGCGGCGGCAAAACTGTCGGCGGTGACAAAATAAATCTTGTCCTGACCTTCCTTCATGCGGCCGATGTAGTCGGCCAATGATACGGTTTGGTCTTCGCTGTCGTTATGCGTGGATGAGAAACGGATCAGCTTGGCAATGCGTTCCTTATTGGCAAAATCCTCGCCTACGCCCTCCTTGATGGCACGGCCGAATTCCTTCCAGAAAGTGGCGTATTTTTCGGTTTGGTTTTGCGCCAGGTCTTCCAGCATGCCGAGTACTTTCTTTACCGAGCCGCCGCGGATGGCTTCGATATCTTTGCTCTCCTGCAGTATCTCGCGCGAGACATTGAGCGGCAGATCGTTGGAGTCGATGACGCCGCGCACGAAGCGCAGGTAGGTCGGCATCAGCTGCTTGGCATCGTCCATGATGAATACGCGCCGCACATAGAGCTTGATACCATGGCGTTGCTCCCGGTCCCACAGATCGAACTGGGCATGGGCGGGGATATACAGCAGCTGGGTGTATTCCTGTTTGCCTTCGACCCTGGCGTGGACATAGGCCAGCGGCGCTTCGTAATCGTGGGCCACATGTTTGTAAAATTCATCATACTGCTCCGCTGTGATCTCGCTCTTGGGGCGCGCCCACAGTGCAGAGGCCTGATTGATGGCTTCTTCTTCGTCCTGAACCACGGTTTCTTTTTTCTCCGCGTCCCACTCTTCCTTTTTCATCACGATCGGCAGGGTGATATGGTCGGAATACTTGCGGATAATGGATTGCAGCTTATAGCTGGATAGCAGTTCGTCCTCGTCTGCGCGCAGATGCAGGATCACATCGGTGCCGCGCCCCGCTTTAGTGACCGTTTCCAGTGTGTAGTCACCTTCGCCTGCAGATTCCCATTGCACCGCATGCTCGGCACCCAGTCCGGCGCGGCGGGTAATGAGGGTCACCTTGTCAGCAACCAGAAAGGCGGAATAAAAACCCACGCCGAACTGGCCGATCAGGTGCGAATCCTTGGCCTGGTCGCCGGACAGGGCATTGAAAAACTGGCGTGTACCGGATTTGGCAATGGTGCCGATATGCTCGATCACTTCCTGGCGGTTCATGCCGATGCCGTTATCGGAAATGGTGACAATCCGGGCATCCTTGTCGAAAGCAATGCGAATTCTGAGTTCGGGATCGTTTTCCCATAGCGCATCGTCCGACAGTGCTTCGAAGCGCAGCTTGTCGGCCGCGTCGGAAGCATTGGAAATCAGCTCGCGCAGAAAAATCTCCTTATTGCTGTACAAAGAGTGGATCATCAGGTTCAGCAACTGTTTGACTTCAGCCTGGAAGCCAAGGGTTTCCTTGTGTGCCTCTACGGTCATGGTGTGGATTCTCCAGTTAGTCTAGATAGGGTAAAAAATCTGGTAATCAAATTGGGGCGGCAAAAATATTTTCAAGAGGAAGCGGCTGATTGGGCCGGTTTGCACGATAATCCCGGCGGGAATTACCATCTATCGATTTATGCTTGTGCGCATTCTTGTTAGTCTATAGCGCATTCCTGAATAATATATATACGGCAACATACCCATGGCAAAACAGAATTACGACGAATCTTCCATCCGCGTATTGCGCAAACTGGAGCCGATTCAGCTGCGCCCCGGCATGTACACCCGCACCAACGATCCCACCCATATTATTGTGGAGGCCATCGACAATGGTGTGGATGAGGCAATGGCGGGCTACGCGAAAAATATCGAAGTCACCCTGCATCGCGATGCCTCGGTTTCGGTGCGCGATGACGGGCGCGGCATTCCAACCGGCATCCACCCCGAAGAAAAAGTGCCGACGGTGCAGGTAGTGTTCACCGTCATCCATTCCGGCGGGAAATTCGCTAAAGGCGATGCGGACAGCAGCTATAAATTCACCGGTGGGTTGCATGGCGTGGGGGTTTCGGTCACCAACGCACTGTCCACGCGGCTGGAAGTCGAAGTCAAACGCGCAGGCAAGCTGCACCGCATGAGCTTTGCAGAAGGTGAGGTGGTCGAACCGCTGACCATCACCGGTAACTGTGCGGCCAAAGACACCGGCACGGCAATTCGCATCTGGCCGAACCCGAAATATTTCGATTCGCCCGGCGTTTCGCGCAGCGAACTGGAACATCTGCTGCGCGCCAAGGCCATGCTGTTACCTGGGGTGCGGGTCACGCTCAACATCGAAACCGCATCCGGCACGGATGTGAAGGAATGGCATTTCGAAGGCGGCATGGCGCAGTATCTCGACCAGATGATTGCCGAGGACGAACCCATCGCACCGGCGTTTTGCGGCGAGCGCTATCTGACCGGCAACGAATCCTTTTCCAATGGCGAAGGGGTGCAATGGGCGCTGGCGTGGGTGACGGGATCGGGCGGCGGAGAATCGTACGTCAACCTCATCCCGACACTGGGCGGCGGCACGCATGAGGCCGGCTTGCGCGACACGGTGTTCAACAGCGTACGCATATTTGCCGAACAGCACGGGCTGATGCAGCGCAACGTGAAGCTTGCCGCCGATGACGTGTGGGCCAAGCTGCGCTTTGTGCTGGCGGTGCGCATGGTCGATCCGAGTTTTGCCGGGCAGACCAAGGAAAAGCTGTCCTCGCGCGAGGCGGTCAAGCTGGTCGGCGCGGCCATCAAGGACACCTTCGATCTGTGGCTCAACGAGCATGTGGCGGAGGCCACCCGCATTGCCGAGCAGGCGATCAAGCTGGCGGTGGCGCGCACCAAGTCGTCCAAGGCGGTGGAGCGGCGCAAGAGTTCGGGCGTGGCGGTGTTGCCGGGAAAACTGAGCGATGCGGAATCCACTGACAATCGCATTACCGAGCTGTTTCTGGTGGAGGGCGATTCCGCCGGAGGGTCGGCCAAGGCCGGCCGCGACAAGGAGATTCAGGCGGTGCTGCCATTGCGCGGCAAGGGCATGAACAGCTGGGAAGTGGAGCGCTCGCAGATCCTCGCCAATCAGGAAATCCACAACATCGCCGTCTCGCTGGCCATCGACCCGCATAGCCTGGACAGCACGCTGGACCTGAACGAACTGCGCTACGGAAAAGTGATCATCCTGGCCGATGCCGATGATGACGGCGAGCATATCAAGGCATTGTTGCTGACGCTGTTTTTCCGCCACTTCCCGCAGCTGATCACGCATGGTCATATCTATATCGCGCAGCCGCCGCTGTTTCGGGTCGATGTTCCCGCGCAGGGAAAAGGCAAACCGCCGCGCAAATTGTATGCGCTGGACGAGGTGGAGCTAACCGTACTGGAGGCGCGCCTGCGTCAGGAAGGCATCAAGGAAGGTGCATGGCAGGTGTCGCGCTTCAAAGGTTTGGGCGAGATGGATGCGATCCAGTTATGGGAAACCACGCTGTGTCCGGATACCAGAAGACTGGTACGGGTCGAGGTCGGCGACGATCTGCCCGGCACTTTGAGTATCTTTGATAACTTGATGGGCAAGGCCAACGCCGCGTATCGCAAGGAACAAATCTCCGTGCATGGCAATGAAGTCGAGGCAGATATTTAACAGCACCGCCCGACGGCGACATGAGCGCCCATGAATCGGGCTGGAAATCAGGACTTAACATGAACAAACCAATAGATTTATTTTCAGATACTGCCGAGTTGCCGACCGCACTTGGCGGCGGTGGCAATGGCGATCAGCCACCATCGCCACCTTCAGAACCGCCGGAAAACGGCGATGTGCGCCTGCTGCTCGGCGAATATACCCATCAAGTCTATCTGCGCTATGCCATCAGCGTGGTGAAGGGCCGCGCGTTGCCGTCCGTATCGGATGGCGAAAAACCGGTGCAGCGCCGCATTCTGTTTGCTATGCACCAACTGGGCCTGATGCCCGGCGCCAAGCCGGTGAAGTCGGCGCGTGTGGTCGGCGATGTAATCGGTAAATATCACCCGCATGGCGATTCTGCCTCGTATGAAGCCATGGTGCGCATGGCACAGGATTTCGTGCTGCGCTATCCGCTGGTTGATGGACAGGGCAATTTCGGCTCGCGTGATGGTGATTCCGCGGCCGCCATGCGTTACACCGAAGTGCGACTGACCAAATACGCGGAGCTTTTGCTGTCCGAAGTGGGCGCAGGTACGGTGGATTTCCGACCCAATTACGACGGCTCAGAACAGGAACCGGTGGACTTGCCGGCACGCTTGCCGTTCCTGTTGCTGAATGGTGCGTCCGGTATCGCCGTGGGGATGGCGACCGAATGTCTGCCTCATAACATGCGTGAAGTAGGCGCCGCGGCGATTGCCTTGCTGCGCGATCCCGCGCTCGATGTGGATGGGGTGCTGACGCATATTCAAGGGCCGGATTTTCCGGGTGGCGGCCATATTATTTCCAGCCCCAAGGATATCCGCGATACCTATATCAGCGGTCGCGGCAGCTTGCGTGTGCGCGCGCGCTGGACCATCGAACAGCAGACGCGCGGCCAGTGGCGCATGGTGATTCATGAACTGCCGCATGGCGTGTCGGTGAAGAAGGTGCTGGAGGAAATTGGCGAATATACCGACCCGCAGGTGAAAGCAGGCAAGAAGGACCTGAACCCCGAACAAAAGGCGATGAAGCAGTTGTTCCTCGATGCGCTGGAGACGGTACGCGATGAATCCGGCAAGGACGCAAGTGTTCGCATCGTG
>JBDSHM010000330.1:0-3435 GCA_039918495.1 Sulfuriferula sp.
ACAGCCGCCCCGCCTGATCGGTTTTTAGCCTGATGCCAGGGGCTGCTGCAGAGGGGTATTTGGTTTTCATGGCTGCAGGGGTGGACCAATTAAAGGCCATTACTCAGTGCGCTAAAAGCACGCGACATCATGTCTTAATTTTCAATATTAATTGAATGCTTCATGCCCAGGTCAATGTTTTCATGGCTTGTGGCTCAATTGCTATGCCCGGTTATTTAAACTAGACTAATGCAACTTAGTTTACGCGAGGTAGGCCATGCACACCGTCAACATTCACGAAGCAAAAACGCATTTGTCGCGGCTGGTGGAGGAAGCCGTCAAGGGCGAATCGTTTATTATTGCCAAAGCGGGCAAGCCGTTGGTCAAGGTCACCGCGCTGGATTCACCGACGGCCGGGCAGGTTCGGCGTGTCGGTTTCATGGTGGGTGAAATCGAGGTACCGGACGATTTTGACCGAATGGGCGGTGCAGAAATCGAACACCTCTTTGGAGGTGAGGCATGAAATTTTTGTTGGACACGCACCTGTTGCTATGGGCGGCCGGACAGCCGGAGCGGCTATCGGCTGCAACACGTGCTTTGCTGGAAGACCCACAGAACGAGCTGATTTTCAGTTCGGCCAGCCTATGGGAGGTGTCGATCAAGCGCGGGCTCGGGCGTGACGACTTTCGGGTGGACCCACGCCTGTTGCGTCGAGGTTTGCTCGATAATGGCTATAGCGAGTTGCCGATTACTAGTGAACACGCAGTTTCGATTGACGGTCTTCCTCCGATCCACAAAGACCCATTCGACCGCATGCTCGTTGCCCAAGCGATGGTCGAAGGCATCACTTTGCTGACCGCCGATCCGCTTGTCGCGCAATACCCCGGGCCGGTGCGCAGCGTTTAGCCCAGCTCCGCCAATAGCCGTGCCATCATTCCTTCCGCCTGCTGCGCATAGCTGCCGCCGAACAGGTTGGCGTGGTTGAGGATGTGATACAGGTTGTAGAGCTGTTTGCGCACGCCATAGCCTGCATCCAGCGGCCACGCTGCGCGGTAGGCGGCGTAGAAATCCGCCGGGAAGCCGCCGAACAGTTCGGTCATGGCCAGGTCGGCTTCGCGGTCTCCATAGTAAGCGGCGGGGTCGAAGATGACCGGTTCGCCTGCTTGCGTATAACCGTAGTTGCCGCTCCACAGGTCGCCGTGTAGCAGCGAGGCTTGAGGCTGGTAGCTGCCAAACAGGCCGGCGAGTTTCCCCATGAGTTGTGTGCCGCTGGTTTGTAGGCTGCCACCCAACCCGTTGCGCGCAGCCAGTTCGAGCTGAAATCCCAGGCGTTGTTCGCGCCAGAAATCTATCCAGTTGTCCGACCAGGTATTGTGCTGCGGCGTGTCGCCGATGGTATTGCCGGTGCTAAATCCGTAGCGTGGCGCGGTTGAGCGATGCAGCGCTGCGAGCTGTTGGCCGAGTTGTGCGGCGCTGCCGGGGCCGTCCAGGTCCAGCCATTCCAATATCAGGAAGGCTTCGTTGCCCGCGACGCCGCTGGTGAGGGGACGCGGCACGCGCAGGGCGTGGCTGGCTGCGAGTGCCGCGAGACCGGCTGCTTCCGCTTCGAACATGGGCAGTTTGGCCGCGCGGTTGGTTTTAACGAAATAACGCATTGCGCCATTCTCGATGCACCAGGCGGCGTTAATGCAGCCGCCGCTGATCGGCGTGGTGCGCTGGATTGAAAATGCCACGCCTGTGGCCGTCTGGATGCTTTGTTCGACACTTTGCCACATGCTCATCGTGCGATGTTTTTATTCAGTGCCATATCGGGCTGGATATCGAAAACCAGCTCGGCATGGGCGGCACGCAAGGCGGTTTCGACAGCTGCGGGTGTGGCAGCACGGCTGAAGATGAAACCGAGGTAGCTGGCGCCCTCCGGGGCAGGCGCGATGCGCTGGCCAGGGGCGGTGGTGATGCGGATGTCTTCGATGTGCGGCACCGCGCGTGCGGCTTCCAGGCCCGTCGTGCCCTGATAAATGCCACGCCTGGGCACCGGAATCATCATCACGCCGCTGGCGTCGCTGTTCTCCGTCTGGGCAACGGGCAATCCCAGGGCGTGGCGCAGGATAAGTTCTTCCAATGACATCCCCAGGCGCCAGCGCAACATGCGCCCACACAATCCGCCGATGGAACGCGCGGCAATTTCTAGCAACCAGATACCGTCGTCATTTACCCGCATTTCGGCGTGAATGGCGCCGTGGCTGAGTCCGGCTACCGCGCAGGCACGCTGCACGCTGTCGGCGATTGCCGTCTGGAACGCATCGGGCAGCCGTGACGGCGTGACATAAATGCTTTCTTCGAAATACGGGCCGTCCAGCGGGTCGGGTTTGTCGAATAGCGCCAGCACGCGCAGCAGTCCGTTTTCCAGCAGGCCTTCAAGGGCGTGTTCGCTGCCGGGGATGAAGCTTTCCACGATCAGGCCCAGTTCGCCGGCATCCCGGTCGGCATTGGTTTGGATACGGCTGACGCGGCGCACTTGCTGTACCAGATCTTCGGCGTCATCGGCGCGAATCACGCCGCGACTGGCGGACAGCCGACGCGCCTTGACCACCATCGGATACTGTACTCGCGCAGCCAGTTCGGGTGCATCTGCGGCGTTGGCGAGGTGGTGAAACGGCGGACAGTTGAAGCCGTTTTGCTGCAGGAGTTGGCGAAAAGCGAGTTTGTCGCGAGTAGGTCGTATCGCCTCCGGCGCATTGCCGGGCAAGCCGAGTTTTTCGCGCAGCAGCGCGGCCAGTTCAACGCCTGCGTCATCCACTGCGAGGACTGCATCCACGCGTCGCCCGAGCGAGGCCAGTACCTGTGCTGCGGCCGCCTCAGGCTGGTCGAAATGCAATGACAGGATCGGGCTCAGGCCACGCTGCGGGGCGAGTTGATGGCAGTGATCGGCGGCACTGATGACTTCGACGCCGAGCGTGTGTGCGGCATCGAGAAAATCCTGATTGCGGTAACTGGCGACGGGGAGCAGCAGCAGGATGCGCGGCATGGCTTAAAACGATTGCAGTTGCTGGTCGGTGGGTTCGGCGCAGCAATACCACGGCTCGGACAGATGGACGATGGTTTCGCCGAAATCGGCATGATCCAGCGGTGGGACGGGCAGGTCTGCTGCGTGATGGGCGAGGGTCCAGATGGCGCTGAATACTTCGCTACGCGGTGCGCTTTCCATCTGCATGGCGGTATTCATGATCTGTTGTTGCAAAGCATCCACGCGTGGGTCGGTGTGTTGCCATGGGTAGCCCAGCAATTCGGGGTCGAAGGGTTCGAGACGATCATTGAAGCCCGGCAGTTGCAACAGATAGGAACCTGCGGGCACCAACAGACGGATTGCGAGCTGTACCGGCGGTACAGCTTCGACCAGTTTCAGGCGCAGCAGCTCGCTGAGCAATGCGATGTAACCGGGCAAAGTGGTCCATG
>JBDSHM010000331.1:0-4802 GCA_039918495.1 Sulfuriferula sp.
TCATGCCCATTGTCGATGATGCGTTTGATTTTGGCCGAATCGCTGCCACCAACGCACTTTCAGATGTGTACGCAATGGGTGGCAAACCGATTTTTGCGTTGGCAATTGTTGGCATGCCTATCGGAAAATTACCTGTCGAAACTATTCAGCAAATCCTGGCTGGCGGAGAATCTGTTTGTACCGCAGCGGGTATCCCGATCGCCGGTGGTCATTCGATCGACGCACCCGAACCTATCTACGGATTGGTTGCTCTCGGTATCGTGCATCCCGACCGGGTAAAGCGTAACGATTTGGCTAGGGTTGGTGATGTGTTGATACTCGGTAAGCCACTGGGAGTGGGCGTGATGAGTGCAGCATTGAAAAAAGGCGAGCTGTCTGCAGAAGGTTATCGGCAGATGCTGGCGAGCACCACGCAACTCAATACGCCCGGTTGCCGTCTTGCCGAAATGTCTGGCGTCCACGCGATGACGGATGTGACCGGTTTCGCACTGTTGGGCCATCTGCTGGAAATCTGCCGGGGTTCCAAAATGGGTGCTACCGTGCAATTTGATCAATTACCATTCTGGAGCGTAGCACGAGACTTGGCGCAGCAAGGCTATGTTACCGGTGCCGCCGAACGTAACTGGAATAGCTATGGCCATGATGTCATGATTCCGGAAAACATGCCGGATTGGCAACGTAAACTGCTCAGCGATCCGCAAACAAGTGGCGGCCTGTTAGTGGCATGTGCACCAGAAGCGGTGCCGGAAGTACTGCAAGTGTTTCAGAGTGAGGGTTTCGATCAGGCTTGCGTGATAGGTACAGTACAAGCCGGAGCAGCCAAAGTTACAGTGTGCTGAACACAGCCCGCGTTAAATCAAACGCAGCGTGTAAGTGCTATCTTCCGGGCGTCGGCCGGCTACGACACGACGATCAACCCCCAGATAGGGCTCCTGCTCAAGTTGTGCCATTGGGCTGCGACGTTCACACATACGCCGCTCCAGGGGGATAAACTCAACCTCATAATTTTGTAGTTTTTTGGCGTTTTTCTGCATCGTGTGCCTCGCTAGGTGCTGTCGAGATTTCATCATCTTGGGAGCATAGCACTATTTTTATTAATTAAGCTGAATTATTTTAAAGCACGTATTTTGCGATTGGTGCTTTCGGTCAATAAGCCTCTCAACGGTTCCCATATATTATTCAATACCTTATCTTGCGCAGATGCGATCGGATGCAAGCCATCTGCCTGGAATAGCTCGCGTTTTGCCTCTATGCCCTGTAATAGTGTGGGCAACAATACGATATGCTGTTGCTGCGCGAGTGTTTGATATACGCGCTGGAATTTTTGCGTATATGGCATGCCGTAATTCGGAGGTAGATGGATGCCGACCAGCAATGTGCGCGCTCCGGCATGTTGAATAAGCTGAATCATGGCTTTCAGGTTGTTTTGCATGATATCCGACGGGAGTCCGCGCAGACCGTCATTGGCGCCCAGTTCAAGGATGACGATAGCCGGCTTAAATTGCGCCAGTGCGGCTGGCAGACGCGACAAGCCTCCTGCGCTGGTTTCACCACTGACACTGGCATTGACTACGCGCCAGTTGTGTTTTTTGCTATCGAGACGCTGTTGCAACAGATCGGGCCACGCTTGACCGGTCTGAAGACCGTAGCCCGCCGATAAACTGTCGCCGAATACCAGGATGACAGGTGCCGCATGCAGAGCGCCGGATACGACAAGACACACTAACAGTAAAAACTTTCTAAAATTCATGACTAATCCCGTTGATAATTTCATTATGCGTGCAGCCGGTGTCTCCAGGAAAGTCGCATTGAATGGAATACCGCTGACCATTCTGCATCCTGCAAGTTTCAATATCCGGCGGGGGGAATCGGTCGCCATTGTAGGCGCCTCCGGTTCAGGGAAATCCACCCTGCTGGGCCTATTGGCAGGGCTGGACTTACCCAGCCAGGGTGAAGTATGGCTGGATGGGCAGGCACTTGGACAATTGGATGAGGATGACCGAGCCCGCTTGCGTGGCAAATTGATCGGTTTTGTGTTTCAGTCCTTTCAGTTATTGCCTATGTTGACCGCGCTGGAAAATGTGATGCTGCCGCTGGAGCTGGCTGGTGCAGCAGATGCTCGCGACCGTGCCGGACATTGGCTGGAACGAGTCGGGTTGTCCGAGCGGCAGCGTCACCGTGCACAGCAACTCTCTGGTGGCGAACAGCAGCGGGTAGCCATCGCCCGTGCATTTGCTGTCCAGCCGGCACTACTGCTGGCAGATGAGCCCACAGGCAATCTCGATGCTGAAACCGGTGCGCGCGTGATCGAATTGCTGTTTGAACTCAATCGCGAGCAAGGCACTACGCTGGTACTGGTCACCCATGACGCACAACTCGCCGAGCGTTGTGGACGGCGTTTGCAACTACGCGCAGGCCATCTGGAATCAGACATATGAATATTGCACGCCTGGCTTTGCGTATGTTGGCACGTGAGTGGCGGGCAGGTGAATTACGGGTACTGGTGATGGCGGTCATGATTGCGGTGGCCGGACTGGCTTCGGTCAATGCGTTCACGATGCGTATGCATCTGGCATTGAGCCAGGAAAGCAATCGGCTGTTGGGGGCGGATCTGGTGCTGGTATCCGATCATGAACCCGCCGCCGGTTTCATTGCAGAGGCCAAAAGACGAGGGCTTGAAACGGCACAGACTGCGCTATTTCCGAGCATGGTAAGTACCTCGCAGAATAATCGTTTGGCCGAAATCAAGGCAGTGAGTAAAGGGTATCCACTGCGTGGCACGCTTCGCATTGCCAATACGGCATTCGGTGCGGACCATCCTGCCAACGGCATTCCCCCCTCAGGCAGCGTATGGCTGGAAGCGCGTCTGGCGAATGCATTGCAGGTCAAACCCGGCGCATCCATCCAGCTCGGCTACAGTCACCTCAAAATAGCGGCGATTCTCACGAATGAACCGGATCGAGGCGGTGACTTTTTCAACCTTGCGCCGCGTTTATTGATGAATCAGAGCGATTTACCCGCTACAGGATTGATACAGCCAGGTAGCCGCGTGAGCTATCGTCTGCTGATCGCGGGGAAAAGTAGCGCATTAAAAGGCTACCAAAGTTGGTTGGAACAGCATCTGGAGCGTGGCCAACGTATCTTGGGGGTGCGCGACGCCCGCCCGGAAATCCGTAATGTACTGGACAAAGCCGAGCGTTATCTGGGGCTGGCAGTGCTTTTGGCCGCGATGTTGGCGGCCGTCGCTATTTTATTGTCGGCGCGCCATTTTTTACGCCGTCATCTGGATGCTTGCGCATTATTGCGCTGCTTTGGCGCCAGTCAGCGCAGCATAGTTGCGCTCTACGCCTTGCAAATTGCCGTGCTGGGTGTGTTGGCGGCGCTGGCTGGCATAGCATTGGGTTATGCAGGGCAAATGGTATTGGCCGCGTTATTGGGCAACTTGGCCAATCTGGTATTACCGCCCGCAGACAGCACGCCCTTTTTACAGGCGGCATTGGCGGGCTGGGTGTTGCTCGCAGGCTTCAGCCTGCCGACTTTGTTTGCGCTGCGGCGCACCCCGGCATTGCGTATCCTGCGCCGCGATGGCGTCACGCTGAATGCGCTGGGTATTGCCAGCTACTTCGGCGGATTGGCAGCACTCACTGGTCTGTTGTTCTGGCAGGTGCGCGATACGCGACTCACTCTAATGGTCCTGTCAGGCACGAGTGCAACCTTGCTGGTCACAGTGTTGCTGGCCTGGCTGCTGGTAATGGGTGCGGGCTGGCTAGGTGCACGCAGCCAAGGCAGCTGGCGCCAGGGACTGCTCAACCTGCGTCGACGTGCGGGTGGTAGTGTGATCCAGGTTTCCGCTTTTACATTGGGAATGCTGGCGTTGTTACTGCTCACCGTAGTGCGCGGTGATTTGCTCAATAATTGGCGCGCTACCTTACCCGCAGATGCACCCAACCGTTTTGTGATCAATATTCAGCCGGATCAGGTAGCGCCACTGCAAGCTTTTTTCCATGGCCACGGACTGACTGGTGTGACGCTTTATCCGATGATACGCGGACGGCTGACAGCCGTTAACGGACAGGCAATGAATGCAATGGCTTATACCGATCAGCAAGCTCGCCGCCTGCTGGAACGCGAATTCAACTTGTCTTACGCTGATCGATTGTCGCAAGATAATCATTTGATCACGGGGCATGGCTGGCAGGGCGCCAACGCCACGCCGCAATTTTCGGTAGAGCAGGGTATTGCGGAAAAGCTGCATCTCAAACTGGGCGAGCGCCGGAGCTTTGACGTGGCTGGCACGCCTGTGTCAGCACGCATTACCAGCCTGCGAAAAGTTGACTGGGACAGCTTCCGGGTGAATTTTTTTGTGCTCGCCAACAGCAGCTTGCTGCAGAATATTCCTGCCAGCTATATCACCAGTTTTTATCTTCCACCAGAACACGTCGGCATATTGAATGACATGGTCAAGAGCTATCCAAACCTCACGGTGATTGATGTGTCGGCCATTATGAAAACAGTGCAGGATATGTTGGAACGCGTTACGGCTGCTGTGCAATTTGTATTTATTTTTACACTTGCCTCAGGTCTGGTGGTGTTATACGCCGCGCTGGCGGCCACCCGAGACGAGCGCGCCCTTGAAACAGCGCTGTGGCGCGTACTTGGGGCGCGGCGCGGACAATTATGGGTGGCACAGGTGACGGAATTCGCCGCCATTGGTTTGCTGGCCGGTTTACTTGCCGCTGCGGGCGCCAGTGCGATTGGATGGGCCTTGAGTAGCGAAGTATTCAACTTGCCATATCATTTCA
>JBDSHM010000332.1:0-4100 GCA_039918495.1 Sulfuriferula sp.
CTGCAAGGGGGAGCGCACGCTCACCGAGCGTATAGCCGGTGAGCTTGAACAGGCGTCCATAGGGGGTCAGTTCGGGGAATTGACCTCCGGCATGGCAGGCCACGCAGTTTTGCCCGGTCTGACGGGCGAATGAAGGTACCGCATGGGCTTTGACCGCAATAAACGCCAGCAGCAATGCCGTTCCCAGGCGGGCGACTGTGCCGAGCCCACAATTTTCAGCCGGTTGTCGTCCCATGGTTATCCCCTTCTCATTACCGCATTACGCAGGTTTCATTCCTGAAAATAACCATATTGCTGGTGTGGAGTATAGTTTGTAGCAAGCTTAAAGCAAGGGATAAAAATATGATTGATGGCTGGTCGTGCACAGTATTGCTGCGCCCAACAAAAAAGGCAGCCTGAGCTGCCTTTTTTGTTGTGCGGTATGGAGGATTATTTGATAATCGCGGCCAACTCGCCCTTGGCGTATTTCGCTGCCATCTTCTCCAGATCAATTGGCTTGATCTTGGCTGCCTGACCTGCGCTACCAAAAGCTTCATAACGTGCTTTGCAAATTGATTTCATGGCCTTGGTGGAGGCAATCAGGAATTTGCGTGGATCAAATTCCTTCTTGTTTTCTGCAAGGAACTTGCGTACCGCACCCGTGGACGCCATACGCAGGTCGGTATCGATATTCACTTTACGCACACCATGCTTGATGCCTTCCATGATTTCTTCAACCGGCACGCCATAGGTCTCTCCCATGTCGCCGCCGAAATCATTGATGATTTTCAGCCATTCCTGCGGCACTGAGGAAGAACCGTGCATCACAAGGTGCGTGTTCGGAATGCGTGCGTGAATTTCCTTGATACGACCAATCGCGAGGATATCGCCGGTAGGCGGACGGGTGAATTTGTATGCACCATGCGATGTGCCAATTGCGATCGCGAGTGCATCCACACCGGTTCGCTTGACGAAATCGGCGGCTTCTTCAGGATCGGTCAGCAATTGGGAATGATCCAACACGCCTTCCGCACCACTACCATCTTCTTCCCCAGCCATACCGGTTTCCAGCGAACCCAGACAGCCCAATTCTCCCTCTACTGAAACACCTACGGCATGGGCGATATCCACTACCTTGCGGGTAATTTCAACGTTGTATTCATAGCTGGCCGGCGTTTTGGCATCTTCCTGCAAAGAACCATCCATCATCACAGAAGAGAAACCGTCTGTAATGGAACGAATACATACAGGTGCACTGGCACCATGATCCTGGTGCATGACAATCGGAATATGTGGATAAGCTTCAACCGCTGCCGTGATCAAATGACGCAGGAAGCTGGCGCCGGCATATTTACGCGCACCGGCTGAGGCTTGCATAATAACCGGGCTACCGCATTCATCGGCGGCTTCCATAATGGCCTGGACCTGTTCCAGGTTGTTAACGTTAAATGCGGGCAGGCCATAGCCATTTTCAGCTGCATGATCCAACAATTGGCGCAGGGATACGAGTGCCATGATTTTCTCCTTGGTTAATAAATAGACTGCAAATTCTGTAAAATTTTAAGATTTTTTGTTCTCGCCGACGGTGACGATTTTCATGGTGTTGGTGCCACCGGCTTCACCTATCGGTTCGCCAATGGTGAGTACGATCAAATCACCATCGCGCACCGCACCGCGCCGACGCAATTCATCCTCCGCTTCGATCAACAACTGATCTCGATCCTTGGAATTGGTCTGGAAATTGACCGGATAAACGCCACGATACAGGGTCACTTTTCTACGGGTTTCCACCTCGGGTGTCAAGGCATAGATCGGCACCCCCGTACTCATGCGCGACATCCACAGACAGGTACTTCCTGACTGGGTCAGGGCTGCAATGGCACGCACATTCGGCAGATGAGTCGCAGTAAAAATAGCTGCCATTGCCACTGATTCATCTTTCCGGTTGAAATTCTTATTGATCCGCAGATTGACAAAATCGCGTTCGATTTCCTTCTCTGCCTCACAACACACGCGGTCCATGGCAGCAATCGCTTCTACTGGAAACATACCCGCAGCTGTCTCGGCGGACAACATCACCGCATCGGTTCCATCCAGCACGGCATTCGCCACATCAGAAACTTCGGCGCGCGTCGGAATCGGGCTGGAAATCATGGATTCCATCATCTGTGTGGCAGTAATAACCAACTTGTTGCGCTGGCGCGCCATACGAATCATTTTCTTTTGCAATGCAGGGACGGCCGCATCACCGACTTCCACGCCAAGGTCACCTCGCGCCACCATAATGGCATCCGAAGCATCAAGAATTTCTTCCAGAGCAGGAATCGCTTCTGCACGTTCAATCTTGGCTACCAGCATGCCGTGGCCACCCGCTGCACGCAGGAGATTGCGCGCCAATTGCATGTCGGCTGCGGAACGGGGAAACGAGATTGCCACGTAATCGGCTTTCAAGGCAGCCGCAGTCTTGATATCTTCAATATCTTTTTCAGTCAATGCAGCAGCGGACAGCCCGCCGCCCTTGCGGTTAATACCCTTGTTATTGGACAGCACACCGCCTTGTATTACCTTGCAAATAATTTCCGCGCCCTTGACTTCTTCCACCCACATTTCGATGCGGCCATCGTCCAGCAGTAGCGTGGCGCCGCGCTGCAAATCCTTGGGCAGATCCTTGTAATCAAGTCCGACCCGCTCCTGGGTACCCATTTCACAGGTGGCGTCCAGCACGAAACGGTCACCGGCTTGCAGCGTAATCTTGCCGTCGACAAATTTGCCGACACGGATTTTGGGGCCCTGCAAATCCACCAGCACCCCTACGGCACGACCCCGGGTACGCGCCAGCGAACGTACCATCTCGGCGCGATCAATATGATCCTGTGCGATACCATGCGAAAAATTAAGACGCACTACGTCCACCCCAGCCTCCATCATTTTGTCCAGAATCTTGGGATCATTGGACGAGGGGCCAAGTGTGGCGACAATTTTTGTTCTGCGGATCATGTATATATTTACTCTGAAAAAAGGCCGGTCAGGAAAGCGTCAACAGGCAGAATATTCTGCCTGCGTAACGACGTTATATACCAGCCAAACACCGTTAATGGATTTAACCTGCTGCGCGTTGCTCAAGAATTTCAACAGCAGGTAATTTCTTGCCTTCCAGGAACTCAAGAAAAGCGCCTCCAGCGGTGGAGATGTAAGATACCTTGTCATAGATATCGTATTTTTGTATTGCTGCTATCGTATCGCCACCACCAGCCAAGGTAAAGGCGCTTGTGTTGGCAATCGCCTCGGCAATTTTTTTGGTGCCTTCGCCAAACTGATCGAATTCGAACACGCCGACCGGACCATTCCACACAACTGTCCCAGCCTTCATGATGATCTCGACCAGTTCCTGGGCAGATTGAGGACCGATGTCAAAGATCATGTCATCATCCACCACTGCGCCTGCGTCTTTGAGCACAGCAGGTTCGTTGGCGTCGAATTTCTTGCCGCACACGACATCGACTGCAATCGGTATGGTGGCACCTCGTGCAGTCATTTTCTTCATCAGCATTTGGGCGACCGGGACCAGATCATCCTCACACAAGGACTTGCCTACATTCTTGCCTGTCGCCTTGAGAAAAGTATTGGCGATGCCGCCTCCCACTACCATCTGGTCCACTTTTTCAGACAATGCTTCCAGCACGGTCAGTTTGGTGGACACCTTGGATCCACCCACGATGGCAACCATGGGCCTGGCCGGGCTGAGTAACGCCTTGGTCAAGGCTTCCAGCTCTTCAGTTAACAGAATACCGGCTGCCGCCACTGGCGCAAACTTGGCGATGCCGTGAGTGGATGCTTCGGCGCGGTGAGCCGTACCAAATGCATCCATCACAAACACGTCGCAAAGGTTGGCATATTTTTGCGCAGTCTCATCCAGGCTCTTTTTTTCGCCTTTGTTGAAACGCACATTTTCCAGCATCACCACTTCACCTTCAGCCACATCGAAGCCGCCGTCGATCCAGTCCTTGATCAGGCGCACCGGTTTACCCAGTTTGGCACTGAGTACATCCGCCACCGGCTTGAGCGAATTGTCTGCCGAGTATTCGCCTTCGGTCGGACGCCCAAGATGAGAGGTCACCATC
>JBDSHM010000333.1:0-2464 GCA_039918495.1 Sulfuriferula sp.
CTATCAAGGCGCGCAGCCATGCCCACGGCACGTATTTGAAAAAGGCTGTCAATACCATGCTGAGCGGAAACAGCGGCAAAAATATCCCTATTACAAGCAGAATCAGAATTGCCATATCAAATCCCCCTCAGATGCAGATTCAACCGTGCCGACAGTCCAATCAGTCCGCGCCCCAACAGCGCATACACATCCGCAATGTAGAGTTCACGTGAAACCAGCGCGTAAAAATCGAGCCAGCTGCGTTTCGGTTGTTTGCGTCCTTCGTTGTCGTAACTGGCGGTACGATAGGCCAGCGTCCAGCCAAACACGATGACTGCCGTGAGCATGCCAACCAGGATATAAAACTCGGACTGGCTAATGCCGGCTGCTGCGTAGATGCGTGCGCGGAACGCTGCATCAGGGTACAGGAACAGATCAAATGCATGGCTGATGAAGGTGTAGCCGAATACCACCAGGGTCAGCGAGAAAACCGCCAGCGTCACCAGACGCCAAGGTGTTTCGCTGTCCATGCGGTGGATGGAAAACAGCAATTGGGCACCTGTGACCCAGCCGAAAAACAGCAGGATAATGGCACCCTGCTCAATCACAATGCTGTCTGTCACCAGCCAATGTGCCACGCCGAACACCAACGCCGGCACCGCCAGGGTAATTGCCGCCATCAATATCCACGGTTGACGATAACCGGTGGGACGTCGCTCAATCACAAACGTATAGAGATCATCCTTGGGCACGCCGTCGTCGTGGCGCGCCTTGCCGATGACACCACCAGAACCAAGAAACAGCGTACCTTTGAACAGGCCGTGCGCAATCAAGTGAAAAATGGCAAGCGAAAACGCGCCCACGCCACATTCCATAATCATGAAGCCCATCTGCCCCATGGTCGAATAGCCGAGCGCTTTTTTGATGTCGTTTTGCGACAGCATCAACACCGAGCCGATGACCGCTGTCACCAGACCGACCAGAAATACCCAATGCAACACACCGTTGGCTTCGACGAACACCGGTGCAAACCGGTTGATGATAAAGGCACCGGCGTTAACGATACCGGCATGCATCAGCGCCGACACCGGCGTCGGACCATCCATCGTATAGGGCAGCCAGGTATGCAGCAAAAATTGCGCCGAGCGCGCAAACGCCGACAGCGCAATCAACCCCGCGACCGTTTCGTTCAACGGCAGACCAAAGACGGTGAGCGCATTCGGGTGGGCGGCCATCTGCTGAAAAATGTCCGGTAACGACCATGTGCCAAATGTGCGGTAGAGCAGGATGGCGGCCAACACCATCGGCATATCTCCAAAGCGATAGGCGATAAACGTCCAAAAGCCGTAACGATAGGCATGCTGGCTGCGACTATTGTGACTAAGCAGAAAAAACAGCACCACACCTATCAGGTGCCAACCCACCAGCAAGGTAATCAGATCGCCTGCCGCGATAGTGAGCAGCAACACCCCGGTCATGACATCGAGCAGCACGAAAAATCGCCTGTATCCGGGATCCTCGGCCATGTAGCGCACGGAATATATATGCACCATCAGGCTGATGCCGGATATCACCACCGCCATCAATAAGGTCAAGGAATCGAACAGAAAACTGCCCCACACCGGCGCGAGCACGATACGGCTGGCGTCATGACCGCTCAGTTTGAACACCAGCAATAACACGGCGAGAGCAAAAGTCAGCGTCCCGGCTGCCACACTCAAGGTCACGACACGGCGCCCAAGCTTGTCTGACAGCACCTGCGCCACGAAAGCGGTCAGCAAGGGCAACGCAACCAGCAGTACGATCAATTTATCCATTATTCAGCGTCATCCCCTTACGTATGTGCGGCAGACAAAGGCCCAATATCCTGTCATATGTCAGGTAGCAATATCAACTTTATTAATCCGGTCAGGGGAAAGGCGTGGCGCCAGCGTGATGCAACGCAGCTCAATATAAAGTGGTCGCATCGGCTCAATGAAATTAAGCGCATTCCCGAACATACGCGCCCCTGAGGAAATTACCGCTAGCTAGTTTATGCTCGAACGGTACAAAACAAAAATTAATCTTTTTTAGAAAATGCATTCATAAAAATAGATACCTGGTTGGGATAAGCCAAACGACACCCTGATTTGCTTCTTTGTTATTTTTTGTGTCGATGCACTATTTTCGAGCCATTCGCTCATTTCTTTCAAGCCCAGCACGACATAGCGCACCAGCGTCACAATGGCGATATAAATCGAGTAACGCACCGGCCGTGTGTCTTGCTTGTAGTAGAAGCCGAGCAGAGTAAAAATTTCCAGATACAGAAATAGCAGCAGCAAGTCAGTCAGCCAAGGTGACTGTGCGCGCAGCCATCATGACCTGTAATTCCTGGAAACTGGCTACAAGGGTAGCCAGCAGGATCACAATCAGACCGATTTTTTCGGCTCAATGCAGCAGACGCATTGCATGACGATTATGTGGTTGGCTCATGGGATTACCCGGT
>JBDSHM010000334.1:0-2400 GCA_039918495.1 Sulfuriferula sp.
CAATCGTGCCAGGCGCCCTGTCAGTCGCTCTTGATCCAGGGCAATTCCAGCAGCATTTTGCGAAGCTGAGTAGTCAGGCAGAAGATGCGGGTGGGCTGGAAGCGCTGTTGACCAGTCTGCAAATGAAAAGCAAGCTGTTTTCAAGTTTGCTCAATGAGCAAAGTTTGCCATCTTTGTCGATGGATGGCATTGAGGCGTTACTTGAGACAGTGTTTTCTGCCCGGCGCCGAGTATTTCCGGCGTTACAGGCTTTGGGTATTGAAGTGACCCGGAAGGCAATTCAGGACCTGCTGTATGGGGATGTCGCACTGGTTGAACGGTTGCAGGCATTTTCCGAGATTGTGCCGATAGATGAAACAGCCGAAAAGGAAACACGTAAACAGGCGGCTAAAAATCGGCGCGCCGCATTTGATTTTGGAGCAGAAATGCTGCATTTCAATAATCCGGCCAAGTACCCGCTGATGACGCGTTGGGTCTGGGATCAGAATACGGTAAGTGGCGCATTGCGTGAATTTATCCGGGGTAATGATTCCTTGCCCGATGTGCCGCTGGGTAATAGTCCGGAAATGTTTGAGGGCGCGCGTGCCTGGTTGGCAGCACAGATTGCCGAGCAGGGTTTATACAAAGATGTACCGTTCTGGATTGATCTGGTAGAGGCACAAGCTTACTCGGAGTATTTTCGCTCAATGGCAGAAGGTATGTTGAGTGCGGATTTTGGTCGAGGTATAACCCCGCAAGAGCAGTTGAAGAAGTTTCTCGGAATAGATGCAGAGCGCAAGGCCGGGCAATCCAGGGTCAAGCGCGACACGGTTCATTAAGTCCATATTATGCGAAATTTAAATGGGGCAGCAGGTGCTCCAGGGTTATAGATTTTAGGAGAAGCTTCAATGGCAATTCACGAAAAAACACTGATCGACGCAGACCGTCTGATTACCAGTGACAAGCTGGTCGTAGACGGTGTGGATGTGTCAGGTCACTGGAACACCATGATCCTGCCGCGCACCTTGAAGGATTATGACGATGATTTTGAAACCAAACTCAAAACATATTCCGGCGCAGAAAACGTTCACCGTTGCTGGCAGTGCGGCTCATGCACCAATTCCTGCACGATGTACGCACAGAACACCGATTTCAACCCTCGTTACTGGATTTATCTGGTGCGTCTAGGTCTCACAGATGAATTATTGAAAGATAAAGACATTATCTGGCAGTGTGTTTCGTGCAATAAATGCACCAATATTTGCCCGAAGGATGTACGCCCCGAAGGCGTGATGAAGGCACTGGCTCACTGGATCGAGGATGAGGGATTTGGACCAAAATCCAACTCCACCCTTTTTGACGAAGAATTTACCCGTCAATGTCTGGAACGTGGTCGCATAGAAGACTCTGAGGTGATGACCAATTTCTTCAAGAATTCCAAGCAGGACATCATGCAGATGGCGCTGCATGGCTGGCTGGGTATTTTTGTTGCGCGGATGAACAAATGGACCGAGTTGCGCCAGGGCAATGTGATCAGATTTCTGTCGCGTACCCCCATCATGCATTCGGTGCACATGGGGCTGTCGATGTTCTTCAAACCAAAAACGAAGTCCTGGGGTCATACCGGTGACGTATTGAAACAGTATGTGAAAGAACAGAAGGAGTTGGCTCATGGCTAAAGTTGCCTACTATCCAGGTTGCGCACTTGAAGGTTCGGGTGGTCCTTATGACCGTTCCACGCGTGCGCTCGTCAAGAGTCTCGGTCTGGAAATGGAAACCCTGCAGGACTGGAACTGTTGTGGCGCGATGGAGGTGAAAAACATTCACCCCATGCTGCAAACCTACATGTCTGCCCGCAACATGGCGATCGCTAGTGAGCAAATGGGCTACGACACGGTCATGGCTCCGTGCAACGGCTGTTATATGAATCTGAAAATGGCCGAGTATGAACTGGCCACCTCGGATGAAGCACTGAAAACCGTGCAGAGTTTGGCCAAGAAATCCGACGATCCAGTGTACAAAGGCGATGTGCGTACTGTGCACCTGCTCGAGTGGCTGATGGAAGATCTGGGTACCGAAGGCATTAAACAGAAAATCTCCAAGAGCCTGAACGGTATCAAGATAGCCAATTACTATGGTTGCATGTATACCCGCCCGCGCCAGATTTATCCTGAAAAAGATCAGGGACCCGGTTCCGAGTCCAGCTACAAACCGCACTTTATGGATGACCTGCTCGCTGCGGCTGGAGCGATCAATGTTGACTTCCCGCTGAAGACCGCATGCTGTGGTGGTGCGCATACCCTGTCGGATGCGGACACATCGACACAGTTGGTATTGAACATTATCCAGGCGGCAGAAGACGCTGGCGCAGAAGTGATCGCTACGGAATGTCCGACATGTCACTCCGGTTTGGAAATGCAC
>JBDSHM010000335.1:0-3777 GCA_039918495.1 Sulfuriferula sp.
CGAAAATATCCGGCACACCCTTCGGGCCTGAGATTGCTTACTCGAGTTTCTCACCGTGCAGGCTGATATCCAGACCTTCACGCTCCTGATCTTCCGTCACACGCAATCCAATAACCATATCGACCACCTTCAGAATGACGAAGGTCACGACCGCGTCATAAACGATGGTAAACCCGACGCCTTTGGCCTGAATCATGAGTTGAGCGACATTGCCTTCCAGCATGCCGGCGGTGCCGCCAATCGCTTTAACAGCGAACACACCGGTCAGCATTGCACCCACAATACCGCCAATGGCATGGACGCCAAATGCATCGAGCGAGTCGTCATAACCGATCATGTTTTTCAGGTATACAGCAGCCCAGAAGCACACGATACCGGCAGCAAGCCCGATAAACAGCGCGCCGGATGGACCGACAAAACCGGAAGCCGGCGTGATGGCAACCAGACCGGCCACCGCACCCGAACAGATCCCCAGCAGACTGGGTTTGCCTTTGGCCATCCATTCAACAAACATCCAGCTCAACGCTGCGGCAGCCGTAGCGATCTGGGTAGCAGCCATCGCCATACCGGCACGGTCGCTGGCGGCAACGGCTGAACCGGCGTTGAAACCGAACCAGCCCACCCACAATAATGCGGCGCCGATCATGGTGAGCACCAGATTGTGCGGCGGCATGGGTTCCTTGCCATATCCCACGCGTTTGCCAATCACCAGTGCAGCTACCAGACCGGCCACACCTGCATTGATATGGACCACCGTACCACCGGCATAATCCAGTACGCCATCAGCACCCAGCCAGCCTCCCGGACCCCATACCATGTGTGCAATCGGTGCGTACACAGCAATCAACCAGGCGGTAATAAACCATAGAAGCGCGGAAAACTTCATGCGTTCGGCGAATGCCCCGACAATCAGCGCCGGGGTGATGATTGCGAACGTCATCTGGAAGGTCATGTAGGTGGTTTCAGGAATGGTCGGTGCCAATGCGTTGACGCTATCCAGCCCCATACCTGACAGGAATACCCGACTCAATCCTCCCATGAAACCGCTGCCGGGGGTGAATGCCAGGCTATACCCGATGATCATCCACAATATGGTGACCAGACAGGTGATTGCAAAGCTCTGCATCACCGTGGCCAGCACATTTTTCTTGCGTACCATGCCGCCGTAGAACAAGGCCAGACCCGGGATGGTCATCATGAGCACCAATGCGGTGGAAGTCAGCATCCAGGCGTTATCGCCAGAATTGATAAAGGCACCTGGATTCGCCGCTGCCGCAGGCGCAGCAGCGGGTGTTGCCATGGGTGTCGCAGTGGCATCAGGTGCCGAAGCTGCGGCGGCCGCAGGCGCTGCGGCAGGTGGCGCCGCATCGTCTGCGCTGGACATGCCGGATAAGCCCAGCGTGCACAGCATACTGATTGCAATGAGCCATTTCTTCATGTTGCTCTCCCTTAAAGTGCTTCAGGCCCGGATTCGCCGGTGCGGATACGCACGACTTGCTCCAGGTTGAATACGAAAATTTTGCCATCACCGATCTTGCCGGTGTGTGCGGATTTTTCTATTGCCTCGATCACTTGATCCAGCAGATCGTCTGCAATCGCTGCCTCGATTTTGACTTTAGGCAGAAAATCCACCACGTATTCCGCACCGCGATATAACTCGGTGTGCCCCTTTTGCCGTCCAAAACCCTTAACCTCGGTCACCGTGATGCCTTGCACGCCGATGGCGGACAGTGCTTCGCGTACCTCGTCGAGCTTGAACGGCTTGATGATTGCCGTAACGAATTTCATGTTATCTCCTTAAACACAGATTGAGCCTAGGGTTCTATCCAAACCTCAGAATTTGTAGATGGCTTCCAAACCTGCGGAAGTCTGGCTGTCTTTTCCGGTGCCAGCGGTGGTCAGGAAAGCCGGTTTGTCCGACTTGTCCTTGCGCACTTCAGCACGCAGCTCGACATGCTTGGTCGGCATATAGGCAACGGTGAAGGTTCCTTCCTTCCACTTCTGCGCAATGCCGGTACGGAAACCATCCGTGTCGTTAAAGTACTCGCCGCGTAACGAAACGCGCCATTGGTCGTTGAACTGGTAATTTGCATAAGCGGCCAGGCCGTCCCATTTGGCTTTACCCGTCTTGCCACTGGGAAGTGTGGCATTTTCCTGGGTGCCATAGTCATAGTTCAACACAAAAGCCAGCTTGTCAGTGGCATTGATGGTGGCAACAAGATCATACAAATTACGCATGCCGTTGGCTCCGCCAGCCAAGGGAGTCGACGTCAGTTCTTTTCCGCCGTAAAACGTGCCGGCCAGCGAGAACATTTTGACCGGGGTGGCGATGAAACCTAACTCTACCGTTTTGTCTGTATTCAGATCCGACACTTGATCCCAGCCGTTGTTGACTCCGGCAATCAGGCTCAGGGTGTCATTTACTGCGTAGGTGGCGCGTACCCCGGTATGGGTAAAGGGAATGGCGTAACCGAACAGAATGGAACGCGAATAATTGGTGTCCGATGGGCTGGCGATGACCTCGGCGCCAGCCAAGGTGACAAACTTGCCGCCGATGATGGTGAGTGGGCCGGTGACATAGCTCAGATATGCCTGAGTGATATCGAAATAATGACCAGAGTAGGGAAAAGCTCTTGCGCCTTCCCCTGCCGATGCGATGACCTGTGCGTCCTGCCCAGCGGTAAGGTTTACCAATCCGCCAAACCCTTCTTTCGGCTGCATGGCGACGGTCACCGCTGCTTGATTGAGGTTGAAGCTATCGAAATTATGGCCGGCGGAGGCCTTGGGTGCATCGAACACCCGAGTGGGGGTGATGTTGGTAAACAAACCGGTACTGTTCAGACTGGTGTAGCCGGCGTCCAGATAGCCGGTGATGGAAATATTGGACGCATTCAACACGTCCGACAGGGTAGGGGCAGGGGCCGGCGCGGGCGCAGCAGGCGTGCCATCCGCCAAGGCGATGGCCGGGCTGGCCAATACACCGGCAAAAATTAATGCTTGAGTCAGTTTATGCATGAAAGATCTCCCTAAATGTCTTCAAAATCGCAACATTGCAAAATTGCGACAATCCTTTAGCATGCTTCGTGCCATATTTATTTTTGATATAAAACATACGGTTATTGTTTTTTTACAGACACCCGAATTTTTGTGCGCACTAATCATGTGCATTAATATTACTTGATGCACTGCGCCGGGGCATGATGGATTAGGCCATTTGGATGATGAAACAATCGGGGGGCCTGCATCATGGTTTGGAATTTAGCACCCGCTTATTTGGTACACTGACCGATGTCAATGTAAGGAGAACATCGGATGCTGCCCAATCAGAAACTGCTCGACGAAATTGGCGGAAAAATCAGCCAGGCAATCAGCAATAGCCCGGCCAGGGACATTGAGAAAAATGTTCGCGCGATGATGCAAAGCGCATTGCAAAAACTCGATCTGGTGACACGCGAGGAATTCGACGTGCAGCAGGAAGTGCTGCTGCGTACGCGCGAAAAACTTACCGAACTGGAAACCCGCCTGGCGCAACTGGAAGCCCTGACCCCCGCTTCAGACCACCCGCAACAGCTGGAACCCTGACCGCTGCGAATGGGTATCGCCGTACTCCACAGTCGGGCACTGTCCGGCATGGACGCACCCGAAGTGGTGGTGGAAGCCCATCTCGCCAACGGCTTGCCCAGTTTCACCATCGTCGGTTTACCCGAGGCCGAGGTCAAGGAAGCCCGCGACCGGGTACGCGCCGCGATCCAGAATGCACGCTTTGAATTCCCCGCG
>JBDSHM010000336.1:0-1597 GCA_039918495.1 Sulfuriferula sp.
ATGAGTAGAAAGTATTTTGGTACGGATGGTGTTCGTGGCCGGGTAGGAGATGACCCCATCACCCCGGACTTCGTCATGCGCCTGGGCTATGCAGCTGGCAAAGTGCTGGCTTCCAATACTTCGGGCTTGGCTGCGGGAGAAAATCCGGTCGTCCTGATCGGGAAAGACACGCGTATTTCCGGTTATATGCTTGAGGCGGCACTCCAGGCGGGTCTGTGTGCGGCAGGCGTCGATGTGCGTCTGGTAGGACCAATGCCGACACCCGCGGTGGCTTATCTGACACGGGCGCTACGCCTGCAGGCCGGCGTGGTAATTTCCGCCTCGCATAACCCGTTTGAAGATAACGGCATCAAGTTTTTTTCCGCTACCGGGGCAAAGCTTCCGGATGTCACTGAACTGGCTATTGAAGCACTTGTGGACAAGCCGATGGAATCCATGCCTTCCCGGGGGTTGGGACGAGTCAAGCGCATTGAAGACGCCGCTGCACGCTATATCGAGTTTTGCAAAAGTACTTTTCCATTTGATCGCGATTTGCGTGGTCTGCGCATTGTGCTGGATTGTGCGCATGGTGCGACTTACCATGTTGCGCCGCATGTATTGCACGAACTGGGTGCAGAAGTCATTCCCATCGGTAATCACCCGGATGGCTTCAATATTAACCGCGAATGCGGCGCGACCCATACGAGCGCTATGAATGCTGCAGTGCGTCGTCATCGTGCTGATTTTGGCATTGCGCTGGATGGCGATGGCGATCGCCTGATGATGGCAGATGCCGACGGCACGATTTTCGATGGCGACCAACTGGTTTATGTCATCGCCAAACACCGCCAGGAAGTAGGGTACATGAAGGGGGGTGTGGTCGGTACCTTGATGACCAATCTGGGCATGGAGCACGCTCTGGGACGTTTGAAAATCCCGTTTGCCCGTGCCAAGGTGGGTGACCGTTATGTACTCGAGTTGCTACAGCAGAATGGCTGGCAATTGGGGGGAGAAACGTCTGGTCATGTATTGTGTCTGGACAAGCATACTACCGGCGACGGCATCATTTCCGCCCTGCAGGTGCTCCATGCCTTGCGTGATTGCGGTACATCGTTGGCTGAATACACTGCGGACCTCAAGCTGTATCCGCAAGTGCTGCTCAATGTGCGGGTCGCCAAGGGGTTTGATCTCGGTCATGCTGCCGTACAGCAGGCGTGTGGTGAAGCTGAAAATGCGTTGGGAAAAGAGGGGCGCATTGTATTGCGCGCTTCCGGGACCGAGCCCTTGATCCGCGTCATGGTTGAGAGCACATGTCCGGATCAGGCGCGGTTACAGGCCGAGCATATTGCGCAGGCAGTGCGTCAGGTAGCGCCTTTGAGCTAATGGCTGGCGCGTTAAAAAAGCGCAGCAGTTTTTAACGTACCTGAGCGGATTGGTTCAACCGAATTTCCCGGTGATGTAATCTTCGGTGGCTTGCTGTTTTGGATTGGTAAATACCAGGTCGGTTTTGCCGAATTCGATCATTTCACCGAGGTACATGTAGGCGGTGAAATCGGAAACCCGTGCCGCCTGTTGCATATTGTGGGTGACGATGGCAATCGTGTAGTCGGTTTTAAGT
>JBDSHM010000337.1:0-1809 GCA_039918495.1 Sulfuriferula sp.
AAATTCAGGTTTGCTGGCACTTGACGACGAAGGCTATTCGGAGTGATCCAGTGTCTGTATCCGGGCCGGATTTTCAGAATCACTCCGATAGATTGATCTTCTGGTTGAATCTGTTCAATCCACAAAATATTTTTTCAGGTCTCGTTGTGCAGTGCCACCAAGTGGGCAAGTACGGTGCGCACACGTCCCATTGCTTGCGTCAGCGTGGTTTGTACTTCCGTACCACTGATGGCGATTTTGCTGTTGCCACGACCTGCAGCATGATTGGCAACCACACCGATGGCAGCGTAGCTAAGGCCAAGTTCGCGTGCCAATGAAGCCTCGGGCATGCCGGTCATGCCTACCATGGTGGCGCCATCGCGTTCCAGACGGTTAATTTCCGCGGCGGTTTCAAGGCGTGGACCCTGCACCGTGGCATAAACGCCATGATCAACTGCACTTTCGCCAGCATCGGCTATGGCATCCATGATTTTGGTACGCATGTCCTGACTATACGGTTCGGTAAAGTCGATGTGCACGACGGCCTTATCGCCACCATTATAAAAACTGTGTTTGCGCCCATGGGTGTAATCGATGATCTGGTCGGGGACAACCAACGTACCCGGGGTAAGGTCCGGATGAATGCCACCCACGCTCGCTACAGATACGATGTGGCTGACATTTTGATCCCGTAATGCCCACAGATTGGCGCGGTAATTGACCTCATGCGGCGGAATGGTGTGGCCGTAGCCATGACGCGCCAGGAAGATTACATGATGCCCGTTGATGTTCCCGAAAGTCAGCGCACCGGAAGGTTCGCCGTAGGGTGTACGGGCCACCTGCCGGTGGGTAATTTCCAGATTGTCGAGCTGGGCGAGGCCGGTGCCTCCGATGATCGCGAGCATGGTCTTATTGTGCCTGTTGGATGCCAGCTACAAACCACGCTGCATTGCGGTCTATAGCGGATTTCTGGATGTGCCAGATTTCGTCGAATGGTGCAGCAGGTGTGTTGGTTTCTTCGCGAATCAGGCCATGAAAACGCACACTGGCTATCACCTGGTTGTTTTCGGTGACCACTTCCAGCACATCGGCATTAAGCAGGGTAACGTCGGTTTTTTGCGTGTTGGCACCGCGTTCCTGGATTTGCAGGCTGATTTCCGCAAATATTTCGGGTGTGGTGTATTCACGGATGTCGTCCAGATTGGCGGTGTCATAAGCGGCTTGCAGGCGAATGAAATGGGCTTTGGCATCGCGCACAAAGGCGGCATCATCAAACCAGTCCGGGCGGCTGCTGGCCACGGGGGGTAGTGACGAGCTTCCCATTGGGAAATTGGTATTGCTCACCGGCATGGGAACTTCAATACTTTGGCCGTGGGCGGTATAGGCCGTAGTAGCCTGCGATTCGGATTTGCGTCGCATGGCTCGCATGATAAAAAATATCCCGGCAGCCAATGCCAGCATCAGCAGAATGTCCATGCCCTTGATGCCTTCGAAGCCGTGGCCCATAAACAGCGATGCCAGCAAACCGCCGGCGGCCAAGCCGGCGAGAGGGCCAAGCCATTTATTGCCCGCTGCAGCCGGAGCCGCTGGGGAAGGGGCTGCAGGTGCGCGCGGTGCGGCCTGCTGAGTGATGCTTTGACGCTGTTTGCCGAAGCTCTTGCCACCCCCGAAACGCTTGGCAAAGGCATCGCTACTGATCATGCTCATGCTCAGGAAGAGGGTCAGGAACAGGATTAAGAATTTACGCATTTGGAACTCCAGAATATAAAGCCATGAAGGGCGATTCTATCAAGCAAAGCGTGCAAGTTTGTCAGAATAAATTTGCATGAG
>JBDSHM010000338.1:0-4618 GCA_039918495.1 Sulfuriferula sp.
GCGATGCGCGAGGACGGTTATGAGACCATCATGGTCAACTGCAATCCGGAAACCGTATCTACCGATTACGACACCTCCGACCGGCTGTATTTTGAATCGGTGACGCTGGAAGATGTGCTGGAAATCGTGCGTATCGAGAAACCAGTCGGCGTGATTGTGCAATATGGTGGGCAGACCCCACTCAAGCTGGCGCGCGATCTGGAGGCATTTGGCACGCCCATCATCGGGACGACGCCGGACATGATCGATTGTGCGGAAGACCGTGAGCGTTTTCAGCAGCTTCTGATAGGCCTGGGTTTGAAACAGCCGCCTAACCGCACCGCCCGTTCTGCCGATGAAGCCATTCGTCTGGCGACCGAGATCGGCTATCCGCTCGTGGTTCGCCCTTCCTACGTGCTGGGCGGGCGGGCCATGGAAATCGTGCGCGAGGAAGTCGATTTGCAGCGTTATATGCGCGAGGCCGTCAAGGTTTCCAACGACTCGCCGGTACTGCTGGATCGTTTCCTCAACGATGCCATTGAAGTGGATGTGGACGCCATCAGCGACGGCAAAGAGGTACTGATCGGCGGCATCATGGAGCACATCGAGCAGGCCGGCGTGCACTCGGGTGATTCGGCATGTTCATTACCCCCCTATAGTCTGTCGGCTGAAATTCAGGATGAAATCCGTCGTCAGACTGTTGCCATGGCACGTGCACTCAATGTAGTTGGACTGATGAATGTGCAGTTCGCGCTGCAAGGTGATACGGTGTATGTGTTGGAGGTCAACCCGCGCGCTTCACGTACCGTACCGTTCGTGTCCAAAGCCACCGGTATTCAGTTGGCCAAAGTTGCGGCGCGCTGTATGGCAGGACGCAGTCTGGCAGAGCAAGGGATTGAAAAGGAAGTGGTGCCGCCTTATTTCTCGGTAAAAGAGGCGGTATTCCCATTCGCCAAATTCCAGGGTGTGGATACGCTGCTGGGGCCGGAGATGAAATCCACCGGGGAAGTGATGGGTGTCGGTGCCAGTTTCGGCGAAGCTTTTGTCAAATCGCAGCTAGCGGCGGGTGTGAAACTGCCCAAGGGCGGTGCGGCATTCATCAGTGTGCGCAATGCGGATAAAGAAAAAGTTATCGAAATCGGCGCACAGCTGATTGATCTCGGCTTTACGCTGCTCGCCACACGTGGCACTGCAGCGGCACTTGTAACAGGCGGACTGGCGGTGACCATCGTCAATAAAGTAGCCGAAGGTCGTCCACATATTGTGGACATGATCAAGAACAACGAAATCAGTCTGATCGTTAATGTGGTGGACGATAAGCGCGCGGTACGCGATTCGGTGGAAATCCGACGCGTTGCGCTGGCGCAACGCGTCACTTATTACACCACGTTGGCCGGAGCGCGTGCCGCCTGCATTGGAATGCAGGCGATGAGCGGATTGAAAGTTTATGACCTGCAGGGATTGCATCGACAATTGTCTGCCAGATAAGGATTAAGTATATGAGTGCAATGAACAAGATTCCCTTGACGGTAAAAGGCGCAGAAATGCTGCGTCTGGAACTGCATCGTCTGAAAACCATAGAACGCCCTTCGGTGATTACCGCGATTGCAGAGGCGCGTGCACAGGGTGATTTGTCGGAAAACGCTGAATACGATGCCGCCAAGGAAAAACAGGGTTTTATCGAAGGACGTATTGCCGATCTGGAAGGCAAGCTGTCTTCAGCCCAGATCATCAACCCTGCCGAGGTGGATGCGGACGGGCGCGTAGTGTTTGGTGCCACAGTCGAATTGGAAGACCTTGAAGCCGGTACAGCGGTGACTTATCAGATCGTCGGGGACGATGAAGCCGATATCAAGCAATACAAGATATCCATCAGCTCCCCGATTGCGCGTGCATTGATTGGCAAGAGTGCAGGCGATACCGCCGACGTGCAGGCGCCGAGCGGTGTACGTCAATATGAAGTGCTGGATGTGAGTTACATATAGGCCATGAAAAATCTGCCGGAAGCGTTCGCCCGCATCGCTGTAACCCTTTGGGTGGGTGGTATGTGGGCGATCGGCTACATCACAGCGCCAGTACTGTTCACCAATCTGACCGATAAACAGCTGGCCGGAAATCTGGCCGGACATATGTTTACCGTCATGGCGTATGTCAGTATTGCTTGCGCAGTCTATTTGATTGTTCAACGCCTGGCAGCGTTTGGTGGTCGTGCATTTAAACAGGGGTTTTTCTGGCTCGTGCTGGTCATGCTGCTGTTGACGCTAGCGACGCATTTCGGCATTCAGCCCATCATGGAAAGCCTGAAGGAGCGTGCCATGCCGCAAGCAGTCATGGAAAGCATATTCCGTGACCGTTTCGCACGCTGGCATGGCGTTTCCAGTATTGTCTATCTGGTGCAGAGCCTGTTGGGACTGGTATTGCTTTTCAAGCAGAATAGCCGCTGACGCGGTTACTTGGGCAGGCTGATCTTTGGTTTGGTCGCCGGCCGGTAAATCAATAAAAGCTTGCCAATATGCTGAACCGGCGCTGCGGCCAGTGTTGTACAGATTTTTTCCAAAATAGCGATGCGGTGATCGCGGTCATCTCCGAATACCCTGACTTTAATGAGTTCATGGCTTTTCAGATTAATGTCCACTTCACGCATGACCGCGTCGGTCAGTCCAGCATCTCCGATCATGACAACAGGATGAAGATGATGGGCTTGTCCGCGCAAATAACGGCGTTGTAGTGCGTTGAGGGTGATCATGATGGCCATTTCTAAAGCAAACCCGGATTTTAGCCGATGAAGCCAAGTAGAACCAGCAAAGCCTGGATGCGCGAGCATGTAAATGATCCTTATGTGAAGCTGGCCAAGCAACACGGCTATCGGTCCCGCGCTGCGTTCAAACTCGACGAAATTAATACTCGCGACCATTTGCTTCGGCCTGGCATGCTGGTTGTTGATCTGGGCGCAACACCGGGTGGCTGGTCGCAGGTTGCCGCGAAACTGGGCGCTAAGGTTATAGCGCTGGATCTTCTGGAAATGGATTCGATTGCCGGGGTGACTTTCATTCAGGGTGATTTTACCGGGGAGGCGGCCCTTGCGGAGTTGAAGCAAGTGCTGGCGGGACGGCTCCCAGACCTTGTAATTTCGGATATGGCCCCCAACATGAGTGGTGTTGTCAGTGTTGATCAGGCGCGCAGCATGCATTTATGCGAACTGGCGCTGGAATTTGCCTGCCATCATTTGAAACCTGGTGGTGATTTGCTGGTCAAGACTTTTCAGGGTGAAGGCTTTCAGGAATATGTGAAGGCGATGCGAGACCAGTTCGCGCAAGTTGTAACGCGTAAGCCACGTGCGTCGCGTGATCGTAGTAGTGAAGTTTATCTACTCGGGAAAAGCAGGGTGCCAAACCTTGGCAGTGGTGCCGGATTCGGTTTAGAATGAGTTTAAATTCGCAATTTTTACCTGCTCACAGGAGCGTCACGTGAATAATATGTTTAAAAATATTGCCATTTGGCTGGTTGTTGCCTTGGTGCTGATGACGGTGTTCAATCAGTTCACCACACACCAGACTGCGCAGTCACAAATGGATTACTCGCAATTCATTCAGGAAGTGAAGCAGGGTGAAATTACCAAAGTGGTGATCTCAAACCATGTACTGAAAGGTGTGAAGAGCGATGGCAAACAATTCACTTCCTACGCACCTTCAGACCCTTGGATGGTTTCCGATTTGCTTAAAAATGGCGTCGCAATCCAGGCGAAACCGGAAGAGGAACCTTCGTTCCTGATGAGCCTGTTTGTATCCTGGTTTCCGATGTTGCTTCTGATTGGCGTGTGGATATTCTTCATGCGTCAGATGCAGGGCGGCGGTAAGGGCGGTGCATTCTCGTTTGGTAAGAGCAAGGCACGTATGCTGGATGAATCCACCAATCAGATTACCTTTGCCGATGTGGCCGGGTGTGATGAAGCCAAGGAAGAAGTATCCGAACTGGTCGAGTTCCTGCGCGATCCATCCAAATTCCAGAAACTGGGCGGCCGCATTCCGCGCGGCGTACTCATGGTGGGTAGCCCGGGTACCGGTAAAACGCTGCTTGCCAAGGCCATTGCGGGCGAAGCCAAAGTGCCGTTTTTCAGCATTTCAGGTTCTGATTTTGTTGAGATGTTTGTAGGTGTCGGTGCGGCACGTGTGCGGGACATGTTCGAACAGGCTAAAAAACACTCGCCTTGCATTATTTTCATTGACGAGATCGATGCGGTCGGTCGCCAGCGTGGCGCAGGCATGGGTGGCGGCAACGATGAGCGTGAGCAGACACTTAACCAGCTGTTGGTTGAGATGGATGGTTTTGAGGCCTCGGTGGGCGTGATCGTGATTGCGGCTACCAACCGTCCTGACGTACTGGATCCCGCATTATTGCGGCCAGGCCGTTTTGACCGCCAAGTGGTGGTGCCATTGCCTGATATTCGTGGCCGCGAGCAGATATTGCTGGTACATATGCGCAAGATTCCAATGGCGCCGGATGTGCGTGCCGACATTCTGGCGCGGGGTACTCCCGGGTTTTCCGGTGCTGATTTGGCCAATCTGGTAAATGAGGCGGCGCTATTCGCTGCGCGAAGCAATAAGCGCTTGGTGGATATGGACGATTTCGAGCATGCCAA
>JBDSHM010000339.1:0-3928 GCA_039918495.1 Sulfuriferula sp.
CGACCATCAGCGCGCGCAGATAGAAAAAACCTTCGGATGTCCGGTGGCGAATGGCTACGGTGGTCGCGACGCCGGCTTCATCGCGCACCAGTGTCCTGCCGGCGGCATGCATCTCACTGCCGAGGACATCATCGTGGAAATTGTCGACCCCCAGGGTCGCGTATTGCCGCACGGCGAATCAGGCGAGATTGTGGTGACGCATCTGGCTACAGGTGATTTTCCATTTATCCGTTACCGCACGGGCGATGTCGGTGTGCTGGATGACCAGCCCTGCACATGTGGCCGGGGCTTGCCGCTACTGAAAGCCATCGAAGGACGGAGCACCGATTTCGTGGTGGCACAGGATGGCACCGTGATGCATGGCCTGGCATTGGTGTACGTAATACGTGACCTGCCTGGGGTTCGTCAATTCAAGATTGTGCAGGAAAGTCTTGTGCTGACACGTGTTCTGCTGGCTACCGACGACCAGTTTGACGAAGCGAATACCGGCAAGATCATGCTGGGTATCCAGCAGCGTCTTGGTCCGGGTGTGCGCGTGGAGATAGAACGGATGGACGAAGTTCCCAAGGAAAAATCCGGTAAATATCGATATGTCATCAGCCATGTCGCTCCGTCTTTTGAAGCCAAAAACGGCAAAAGGAATGCAGTATGAGTTTGAGAGATTTGTTCGTATTTGCGGTGGTGTTTGGCAGTTTGCCGTTCATACTTAAAAAGCCCTACATCGGCATTTATATGTGGTCGTGGCTGGGCTACATGAACCCGCACCGTCTGGCATGGGGGCTGGCCTACGATTTCCCGTTTGCTTTTGTCGTGGCGATCGTTACCGTGATGGGGATTGCTTTTTCAAGAGAACCCAAGCGCATTCCATGGACGCGGGAAAATATTATTTTGCTGGTGCTTATAGGATGGATGCTGGTCACCACCATTTTTTCTCTTTACCCACAGTTGGCATGGTTGCAGATGGAGAAAGTGGCCAAAATCCAGTTAATGGTTTTTCTCACCATGATGTTGATCAATACGCGTGAAAAACTTGAAACACTGGTGCTAATCATTGCACTGTCACTGGGGTTTTATGGAGTTAAGGGCGGCATTTTCACGATTGTACACGGCGGTGTCTATCGGGTGCAGGGGCCGCTAGGCACGTTTATCGGCGGCAATAATGAAATTGCATTGGCGCTGATCATGACGATACCGCTGATCTGGTTCCTGCATCTGAACACACAAAAAGCATGGTTGCGTCACGGTTACAGTGTAGCCATGTTTCTGTGCGCGATCGCCGTCATTGGTAGCCAGTCACGTGGGGCGCTCGTGGGTGGTGTGGCAATGGGTGCTTTCCTTTGGTTGAAAACCCGTAACAAATTATTTACTGGTTTAATCATGGCATTATCTGTGGCAGCGATCATGGCTATTATGCCTCCAGCCTGGTATCAACGCATGGACACCATCGATACCTACCAGTCTGACGCTTCTGCCCAGGGACGTATCAATGCATGGTGGACGGCGTTCAATCTCAGTAAGGATCGGCCATTGGTGGGCGGCGGCTTTGATACTTTCCAGCCAGGTGTGTTCAAGGTGTATGCGCCGGATCCGGACAATGTCCACGATGTACACAGTATCTATTTCGAAATGTTGGGCGAACATGGCTATGTCGGATTTGGATTATTCATGCTGCTGGCTTGGCTGACGTGGCGAAAAGGTGCCCGGATTATTCGTGAATGCGGCAAAGATCCGACTCGAAAATGGGCTGCAGATCTGGCGCGCATGCTGCAAGTCAGCATGATCGGTTTTGCCTCAGCGGGTGCCTTCCTGGGTTTGGCAAATTTTGATTTGTATTACCATCTGATTGCAATCATGGTCATGACGGGAGTGATAGCGCTCACAGCCACAGTCCCTGCAGGGGCTGTGCTGGAAAAGCAGCCACTGCGTAAACCGCAGCCTTTTGTGAGGCGCGGCCGCAGTTAAACATCGACTATCCAGCAGTCAGGGTTTGAGGTCGTGCTGTGTCAGCCATTGTTCCAGCATCATGACAACCCAGATCATCACGCCATAATAGGTTGCGTGGCCACCTTGGTGTTGGTGGCGTAATTCGGTCAGATAAGCAGGTTGCAGGATATGGCGGCGCTCGAATGCGGCGAGGCTGTCCTGTACCAGTTCACGCAGTGGCGCATGGGTGGTTGCCCAGACGCCGAACGGCAGACCGAAGCCGTGTTTGGATTTATTGATGATTTCATCGGGAAGCAGATCGCGGATCGCTTCCTTGAAGAAGTGACGCAGGCGCGTGCCTTTGACTTTGAGGTGTACCGGAACCTGTCCGGAAAAGTCGAGCAGGGCGTCATCGAGCAGCGGATAGCGTATTTCCACGCCGGCGGCTTCAGTCATGCGCCCGACTTTGCGCAGATCGTTGTCGGCCAGTGTGAATTTGAGATCCAGATGCATCATGCGGTTGATGAAATGCTGCGAGTCGCTGCGCTGGTAAACTTCGCGCAATAGTTCGCCGGGTTGATCGGATCGGATCCGGGCGAGAAAATCGGCGTTGAAAATCTCGGCCAGCGGCGTGCGGTGCAGGAAATTATACGACTCCATACGATCCGGCAGCGGTACTTTTGCCTGCTGCAGATAGCTTTGCAATTTGCGCCCCGGCGCGAGTGCCGACAGGCCGGGCAGATGTGCCAGCGGTTCGATGACACCGCAACGCAGCCAGGGCGGAACGAGACCATAAGCCTCGAAGATTTTTTGCTTGGCATAGCGTGCGTTGCCGCCGAAAATTTCGTCGCCGCCGTCACCGCCCAGCATGATGCGGATGCCGTCGTCATGCGCGAGCTTGGCGCAGAAGTAGGTGGGCACGGCAGACTCGTTGGCGAACGGTTCGTCGTAAGCCGCGCTGATAATGGGAATGGCGGTCACGATATCGGCGGGTTTGAGGTAATACTCGTGCGCATTGGCCGCAAAGGTGCGGGCAGCCAGTCGCGCATATTCCATTTCGTCAAAGCCGTCGGCCTCAAAACCGATGGAGTAGGTATTGACGGGTGTGTTGCTGAGTTGGGAGAGCGTGCCGGTGACCGTGCTGCTATCCAGCCCGCCGGACAGAAAAGCGCCCAGTTGTTCGCCCTGTGCCGCCCGTGCCACCGAGTCGCGCAGGATGGGGCGAAAGCGCGTAGCCAATTCGTCCTGGGATGCGTCGTTGTGGTCGTCGTAATGCAGGTGCCAGTAAAATCCGGTATTGAGCTGGCCGTTGCGCCACTCCATAAACTGGGCCGGGAGCAGTTTTTTCACCCCCTGAAAAATAGAAGTGGGGGCAGGGACAAGATGGAAATACAGAAAATCAAAAATAGCCTGTTGATCGAGGGTGTCGTCCACTTCCGGGTGAACGGTGAGCGCGTCGGCGCGCGAAGCAAACGCCACGCCGCCCGCCACCTGCGCATAGCACAATGCCTGTGCGCCGGCACGATCGACCGCCAGCAGCAGCGTGTTGCTAGCCGGTTCGCAAATGGCCAGCGCGAAGCTGCCATGTATCCGCTTCAAGCCATCACGGCCGGACTGGCGCCAGGCCGTCAGTATTCCAGCCGCCGGGTTATGGCGTGTGATGGCATCGGCAACGGCGACGTCATCGCTATGAATGCGGCCGCGCAATACGACGATCACGCCGCCCGCCTCATACAGGCTGATGTCATTGAACGGCGAACTCGCCGCCAGCGCCGCGCCATCACGCAGGGTGCTCTCCAGGCGCGCAGAAGGCGTGCCGAGCGCGGTACACATCGTGTCGAGGATGCCCTGTCCGCGTACCCGATCCAGTTTGTTGTCCAGCCAGCCGCAGATTCCGGCCATAGCATCTCCCCTGTCAGTGTTTTTTAGTGATGGGATGGTAACCTAATCCCGCCAAGCTTTTAATAATGAGAGAAGATTTTGAGTGAATTCTGGCTGAAGGTTG
>JBDSHM010000340.1:0-2525 GCA_039918495.1 Sulfuriferula sp.
TAAGGATGATAATGACGAAACGTTTCAAAGTCGGTGATCACGTCACCTGGAACTCGGAAGCCGGGCATGTCAGCGGGAGGATTATCAAGATACACACCCAGGACGTGAATTACAAAGGACACACGCATCACGCCAATATGAATGACCCGCAATATGAAATCAAAAGCGATAAAACCGAGCATATCGCCATGCATAAGGGATCGGTCTTGAAGAGTCTCGGCGGAAGCTAAGTAATTCACAGCTTCATAACCTGAATAATGCGCTGAAGCTCGGGCACCAGCTCCTCTTCGAACCATGGGTTTTTGGCCTGCCATGGCTGGTTGCGCGGCGAAGGATGCGCCAGCGGAAAATAAGCTTGCGGCAAATACTCCCGCCATGCCTTGACGGTATCGCTAAGTGTCGCCTTGCGGCGCTCGCCTAGATAATAGGCCTGCGCGTATTGCCCTATAAGCAGCGTCAGCGTGATGTTGGGTAAATGGGCATTCAGCTCTTTCTGCCATCGTAGTGCGCACTCCGGACGCGGCGGATTATCGCCGGAGGCGGCTTTTCCCGGATAACAAAAACCCATGGGAATAATCGCCACTTTGCGTGGGTCGTAGAATTGCTCAGGCGTCAGGCCCAGCCAGCGGCGCAATCGATCGCCGGAAGGATCGTTCCAGGGAATACCGGTTTCGTGCACCTTTCGACCGGGGGCTTGGCCAACAATGCTCAACCGCGCCGATTCATGCGCTTGCAAGACAGGGCGAGGACCGTGTGGCAGCGCCTCAGCGCAATACTGGCATGCACGGATATCGCTAAGCAATTGCGGGAGCGTCATTCACATTTTCCATCGGCCAAACCAAAGAGTAGGAGCTATCACAGTAATGCCGCTTGCGCGGGTGGATAAGTAACTTGCACACCATCCAGTTGCGCGAAAGCGGTGAGTTTATGCATCCGGGAGCTGCTCTCCGAGAAAATCTCCACTACCGGCACGGCGCGCACATTGAGTGCGTCGGCCACCAGGGAACGATGACATCGCCACGGCACCGCTTCGGCGCACATAATAACAACACGTTTCTGGCGGCTCATCTGAATGAGTGTTGCAAGCGCGTTCTGAAATGCCTCTGTTTGCATATAATCAGCATAGCCGCGAAAACTTGTGTTGCGCCAGCCGGTATTGACAGAATCTTTACGGGCGTGCCGCAAACCGCCCAGCGCCTGCATATGCGTATATTCGATATGCTCCGCCGCCAGGCTGACGGCCAGGTCCGGCCCGTTGAATTGTGGATTATGGCGTGAACGGGGCATGGTGCGAATATCCACCAGATGTTCGATGCCATAGGTTTTCAGTACAAATATAAAGCGCTCAATGGGCAGCGTAGAATGTCCAATAGTGAATACTACGCCTTCGAGCCAATGCGTTTGTTGTGGAGAGAGATGCTCGCTCATCACAACAAGTATGAACGCGTAGCTTGTCGTGTCAACAGCATCGGATCGTAGCCGATCGCAGCAAGGAGAACACCGTAATTCAGAACATATCCGACTGGCGTGGAATTGAGCGAGATGCGAGTTAATGGGTGGGTAAAGCCATATCTAACGATTCTATAACCAGCGAAAACTGAGACAACTTAACAGTGGTAATATCCATCAACCCGCTCTTAACTGAGCGCCCGTTAAATCGGGGTAATGCCAGATAGTAACCCCGGCCCACCGTTATTCTGCTAATGAAGCGGTTTTTCAAGACTTTACCCCGTATTATGTACCCGTAGAACAGTGTATGTCCGGGGAAATATTTACGATCAATTGATGAGGATAATATTTTGGCATCTAATGAAGGGCGTGCCTACTTCGCGCTCAGTGGTTATCATTTCAATCCCGCCGATATCACGCGCCTGCTTGGCGTAGAACCTACCTCCGTCGACGCATCCGGTGCAAATAGTGGATTGGACAAGCCAGTGATCAGTTCCTGGGAGTTATCGACGGATAAAGTCACTGATGATGTAGATGTGTATAAATTGACAGACATCATTATCAAACGACTGGAACCGGTCAAAGAAAAAATCATGCAAGTGATTAAAAGCCACAATTTATCTCCCAGAATCGGGGTGATTCTGATTTTGTCGGTTGATAAAAATGAATCAACTCCCGATGTTGGTTTTGGTGCCAGGACAATCCGCTTTCTGGCGGATATTGGTGCGTTTATAAACGTGGAATATCTGCTTTCTGAGCGTATTTAGGCTTTAAACTAGAATGACTGTCTGTAAGCGTGAGGGTTTTCTTCTTTTTCGTGAATCTGCCTGAATACAATCTCAGCCTTGTTTTCGGATTCCAAAAAAAAGCACGCTATAAAAAGCGTGCATATCACAAACCAAATCTGAATTAAGTGAGCCACGCGCGACCGTCCGGTTGCGCGTGGCTGATTGCCTTAGGGCTTCTTGGGGGTGCTGTATGGAACTTCTTTCTGAAAGGGTTCCCAGATGGTTTCATAACCAACATAGCCCTTTTCATTTGCCGGCATTTGACGTGTTGTCAGATAACGACTCTTG
>JBDSHM010000341.1:0-2741 GCA_039918495.1 Sulfuriferula sp.
TGGGTTACAGCCTGATCGATACCTGGTTGTCCGGGTACGCGCCTGTGCTTGGACTCTATGGTCTAAGCTGGATCGGTCTATGTATAAGCGGGATACTGATTGTCATCATATCGGGTACTCGTAAAGATAAAATTGTAAGCCTGGTCGTTTTCGCGGCACTCGTCGGAACCGGCGTTGCACTCAACCGGATATCGTGGACACAGCCTTTCGACACGCCACTGCATTACCGCCTGATTCAATCCAACATTACCCAGGAGCACAAGTTCAATCCTTTGTACTTGCGCCAGCAGACGCAAAGGCTGATCGACATGATAGAACGCCAGCCGGCAGATGTGATTGTGACGCCGGAAACGGCCTTTCCGATGTTCCTGAACGAATTGCCGGATGATGCCTTGTCCAGTTTGCAGCAGTTCAGCCAACGCACGGGGAGTCATGTGTTTTTGGGGATTGCCACCATTGCTGCAAACTCAGATGGCTACAACAGTATGATTCATATTGCACCTGACCAAAACGGAATGGCGCGATACAACAAAATACGTTTGATGCCGTTTGGAGAATATACGCCGGTCGGCTTTGGCTGGTTTACCGCATCACTCAGTATTCCGCTCAAGGACATGAGTGCCGGTGCAATCAATCAGGCCCCTTTTGTGATCGGAACGCAGCATATCGGAACGCTGATTTGTCATGAAGATTTAACCGGACAAGAAGCGCGTCATTGGGTGCCCCACACATCGCTACTGCTTAATCCGAGCAATCTGGCCTGGTTTGAAGGCAGTCTGGCAATAGATCAGCGTTTGCAAATCGTGCGCATGCGTGCGCTGGAAGCGGGACGCCCGATATTGCGCGTTGCCAATACCGGAATCACGGCCGCAATCGATGCGCGCGGCACGGTTTTGGCACGCTTGCCTGCAGCAAAAGAGGGCATATTATCGGGAGTCATCCAGCCTGTTCAGGGGCTGACGCCCTACGCGCGGTGGGGTGACTGGCCGGTGATTCTGATGAGTGTCATATGGGTGTTTCTCGCCGGATACATTTTGCGTAAACGCAAAATAAATAAACTTGTCGCGAGCAGACCGACAGACTGAATGATTTGAACATTGGATAATTTTTTGGGTAATATTCAGCTATCGACGCAGTTCGAGGTAGACGAAAAAAGCACTGCATGCTATAAACTCGCCAGCGCAGAACAATAAAGCTGCAAAAGCAGCAAGCGCGATGCAATAACAAGATACATAAAACAAAAACATACATACAAAAGAACAACAGCAGCACCCATAATAAAAAACGTCAGTAAGCAAAAAAAGCGGCAGGCTTTTTGGTTTATTTTCACATTAAAGGGAGCGCTTCATGAACACACCTGCCACCATTACGCCTGTAATCCACCGAGCTATTTCCCCATCCCGCCAACAAGGCCAAGGCATGACCGAATACATCGTCATCGTCGCCCTGATCGCCGTTGCCGCCATCGCCGTCTACCAGTTTTTTGGGCAAACCATCCGCAGCCAGACCGCCGGCATCGCCCAGGAAGTCTCAGGTCAAACCGCCAGCACCGCCATCAGCGCAGCGCAAGGCACCGCCAATAGCGCCTCGACCGAAGGCACTACGAAAAAAGGCCTCAACAAATACTCTAACGACAACTCGCGCTAAAGCGAGTTGACGACTGCGTAACACCATGACGCGACCCGTCAGCTTCTCACGAAGCTGGCCGGACTCGAAGGGGAGGCGTTACCAGCAAGGCCAAGCCCTCATCTACGGCATAGTTGTCATGATGGGGGGACTGGCTGCGCTATTTTTCCTCTTCAACACCGGCCAGCTCACGCGCGAGAAGACCAAACTCGTCAACACAGCCGACGCTGTTGCCTACAGCGCCGGGGTGATGAACGCGCGCGCACTGAATTTCGAGGCTTACACCAACCGCGCCATGCTGGCTAACACCGTGGCCATTGCGCAATTGGTGAGCCTGTCTTCCTGGGTGCAATACACCAATAATCTTGCCACCTACGGTTCGGTCGTTGCCAACCCAAAATTCGTCGCGTTTTACCCGTCCTACTACGGGGCGCTCTATTCCGGTAATTATTTACAACAGAACCTGATTGATAACGATGCGCTCAAAGACCTTGCAGAAGCATCGGATACCATCATCCAGAAAGTATTGATGAATGCCCAGCAGGTCGCGTATGCAGGCCTGATTCCTGCGCGCCAAAAGGTCATGGATGATGTAGCGCAAGCCAATTACCATAATGACGGCGTCATCATCGTCGATGCCGTGCCGTTGACGGTCAACGAATTCACCCGTTTTGTGACGCGCTACAGCGGAGATGACCGTACCCGTTTTGCAGAAGTTGCCAAGATCTCCGCCAATCTGGATGGATTTGTGCCCAAACGGAGCTGGCTCATGCCGGGACTATGGTCAGATTGTGGGGGTGCCACGGCATCGGGCAGGGTGGATTTCCTCACTCGTCGAGGCGGAACCGAACTGCTTGGATTCGATGAGTGGAAAGCCATGGATACCCTGTCGGAAAAACGCTGGGTGCCGAAGAACAAAACCGATGTATTGTGTCAGGCGCTGGCAGAAACGCCAGCCGGCTGGGGATTGCAAGCCGCATTGCCACAGAACAACAGCGATACGCCCGACCTCGACCCTACGCATTACGATTATTCGTTTCCGATCAATCCGAGTTCAAGCGGTCTGGCCATGGTGATGTCGAGCACCACCTGGAATTATTCCGGCATACCCAGTT
>JBDSHM010000342.1:0-2363 GCA_039918495.1 Sulfuriferula sp.
CGCCGGCGGACGCTCACCGGGCGCCTGCTCACGCACCGGCACGGGAAGTTTGTCGGCGGGTGCCAGCGTCGACTCGGCTGCGTCGGCGTTCACGGCCAGGGTGAGATCGGGGCGACCCTCCTGGCGCACGGTCCAGAACCCGGCCCGGTCGGTGACGGGCGGGGCGGCGCCGGCGGGCAGCGACAGGTGGACGTCGCCGGGGGCGTCGACGGTGACCGGTGCCGCAGTGGTGACGGGCAGGGGCTGGCCGACCACCACGTCGCTTGGCGGCAGTATTCGCCAAAAGCGTATTCCGGCTCCAGCGTGACATCGACGTTGTCGCCTTCCCGTTTGCCTTGCAGTGCTTCTTCCACAGTCGGGAAAATGCCGTCGTAGCCACCATGAAGATAGCTTACAGGTTCGCTGCTTTTTTCCAGGATATCTCCTGCCAGGTTGGTTAATTGGTAGGAAATGGTGACAATGGTGTCTTTGGCGATTTGCATAATGTCCTCAGTGGGCCGGTGGTTGATCGATGGAAGTGCCGTGGCACGAATGCCATGGCACAGAATCAGAGTTGCTTGATTAATCCTAGTACTTGTTGGGCGTGACCTTTGCTCGCAACTTCATACAGCGCATGACGCACCATGCTTTGTTTATCAATGATGAAGGTGGAGCGCAACGCGCTTTTGCGGCTTACACCGTCCACCATTCTATCATGTAACACGTGATATTTCTGGCATACCACGGCATCCTTGTCTGCCAACAGGCGTGTGCCGATGCCATGCTGGTCGCGTAATGCGGCGTGGCTGTGGCAATCATCCCGGGACACACCAAATAGTACCGTGTCGTATGCGGCGAACTCGCTGGCCAGATCGCTGAATTCAATATTTTCCTGCAGGCAGCTAGGTGCGCTGTCGCGTTTGTAGAAATATAGCACTACGTTGACACGACCTTTGTAGTCAGCCAGCTTGATGAGTTCCATGTCGGCATCGATACAACTGAAATTGGGCGCGGTTTGACCTGGCAGCAGCATATTAACCTCTATGTGCGATGGTTCCGCAACAGGCGGATTTTAACCCATATAAAATTTGCCTGTGGCTAATCTCGTGAGCTGTGGCGTTATAATTCATGCATGGAAAAACACTTGCTTGGCGGCGTGAGCCCCTCCCGATTTCTACGCGAATACTGGCAAAAAAAGCCATTACTGATCCGCAATGCAGTCTCCGACTTTACCGGTTTGATCAAGCCTGCAGCCCTGATCGAATTGTCGTGTGCGGATGAGGTTCAAGCCCGCCTGATACACCAAAATAAAAGCGATGATTGGCAATTGCAACATGGACCCTTTACCAAAACGGATTTCAAACGCATAGGCAAAAAGTCCTGGACATTGCTGGTGCAGGAGCTCAACCACCACCTGGATGATGCCGAAAGCCTGCTGGCGCGCTTCAATTTTATCCCACATGCGCGGCTGGATGATTTAATGGTGAGCTACGCTGTGGATGGGGGCGGCGTGGGGCCCCATTTTGATTCTTACGATGTGTTTTTATTGCAGGGTGAAGGTCAGCGGCGCTGGCAAATCAGCGCGCAAGATAATCTCGAGTTGGTGCCCAATGCACCGTTAAAGATTTTGCGTCATTTCAGGATGGAACAGGAGTGGCTGCTCAATCCCGGAGATATGCTTTATCTGCCCCCCCGTTATGCCCACAATGGCGTGGCTGTTGGCGAATGCATGACCTACTCGATCGGCTTCCGCTCGCCCAGCGTGCAAGAGATTGCGACCCAGTTTCTAGTATATCTGCAGGACCGAATTGAATTGTCGGGTATGTACGAGGATCCGGAGTTGCGCTTGCAAAAACATCCCGCGCTAATCAGCGATGCGATGTTGACTCAGGTTGAAATGATGCTTGGGCGTATTCGCTGGACTCGCAAGGACGTCGAGGATTTCCTTGGGTGTTATCTCACCGAACCTAAACCGCATCTGTTTTTTGAACCGCCCGACAAGCCATTGAGTAAAGCAAATTTCAACCGGCGCGCGCTGCAATCCGGCGTGCGTCTTGCAGCGCGGACGCAAATTTTATTTCGCAAAGATAATTTCTTTCTGAACGGGGAGAGTATAGGTGTCAAGAAGGGGAGCGAGCGTACCGTTTTGCAGACGTTGGCAAATAACAGGCGGGTGAGGTCCGAAGAGATAAATGCGGATTTGCTACCCGAGTTATACGAATTTTATCTTGATGGTTTTCTGATGCTGGATACCAAGCAGGGATAGTCATAACCTTAAGGCGCACAAAATGCAAGTAAAAACGGGGGATTTTTCGCGAATCTCAATGTAAAATATAATTGCGTGAAATGCCATATACCACTAGTATATTTCTTGGATTTTGCTA
>JBDSHM010000343.1:0-2871 GCA_039918495.1 Sulfuriferula sp.
GCCACCCATGCAGTAGCCGTTTACACCAACCTTGGGACTGCCGGTGTTCTTGAGGTATTGAACCGCGCCGCGAATGTCCTGCCCCGCTGCATCACTGAAGTCGAGGTCCTTCATCATGTGTTCGGCCTCGGTCGCATCCAGCGTCAGCTTGCCGCGAAACAGATCGGGTACCAGCACGCGATAACCGGCTGCGGCAAATTGATCCGCCACACCTTTGATCTGGTCGTTCAGACCCCACCACTCCTGGATCACCACGATCCCCGGCGCGCTGCTGCCCTGCGCAGGCTCAACCATATAGCCTTTGGCATCCTGACCGTCCGGTCGTTTGAAACTGATTATTTCACCCATGAGATTCTCCTGGTTGGTTACGTGAATAGGTGGAAACATACCGCGTGAGCAGGTCTAACCTGAGCAGAAATTTCGTGAATATTGGTGATCGGAGTGACCCCAAATAGTCAGGGAGGTTCAACCGTATGCCCGCGCGGCGCACGAATGTTGCGCGTTGTTTCAATGTGCGGTGGTTGCAGCGTCAGAAGCCCTCCAAAACGATTTTGCCGCGTGACTTGCCTGATTCCAGCAAGCGGTGGGCGCGCTGCACGTTGTCTGCGTTGATTGTGCCGAAGTGCTCTGCCAGCGTGGTTCGAATAATGCCGGCATCGACCAGTTGGGCCATTTCATCGAGCAGGTGTTGCTGAGCGATCATGTCGTCGGTTTTGAACAGGGAGCGGGTGAACATCAGCTCCCAATGCAGGGAGACGCTCTTGCGTTTCAATTGACCGATGTCGAACGGCGCCGGATCATCAATCAGCCCGAATTTCCCCTGCGGCGCAATGGCCTCGACTATTTCGGGGTAGTGCTGGTCGGTCTTGGTCAGGCTGACGATGTGCGATACCTGATCGAAGCCGATTTGCTTCAATTCCGCACTGATCGGGCGGGTGTGGTCGATCACATGGTGAGCGCCCAATTCGCGCACCCAGGCTTGGGTTTCGGGCCGGGAGGCGGTGCCGATGACGGTGATGTCAGTCAGGCGTCGGGCGAGCTGGGTCATGATCGATCCGACGCCCCCTGATGCGCCAATGATGAGCAGCGTGTCGCCGCCGTGATGTTTTCCGGGCTTGAGTTCCAGCCGATCAAACAGCATTTCCCAGGCCGTGATCGAAGTCAGGGGCAGTGCAGCCGCTTGCGCGAAATCGAGTGTCTTCGGCATGTGGCCGACGATACGCTCATCGACAAGATGAAGTTCGGCATTGGTGCCCATGCGGGTAATATCGCCGGCATACCAAACCCGATCGCCCAACTGGAAATGCGTGACCGCAGGACCAATAGCCCGAACGATGCCCGCAGCATCCCAGCCCAGTACTTTCCATTCCCCTGACGCAGCGCCGCTTGAGGCGCGCACTTTGGTATCCACGGGGTTCACCGATATGGCCTTCACCTCGACCAGAATGTCATGTTGGTGCGCCACCGGGTCGGGCAGCACGATATTCTCAAATGATTCCGCAGAGTTGATCGGATGTGGATTTTGATAGGCAACAGCCTTCATTTCAGATTCCTTTTGCGTAATTGATCGAAGCGATAGCGGGTATCATCGTTGACTTGATGGGAATAAAAACAGAATAAACGGAGTCAGGCACGATTCATTTCCAGCGGTGTGAAAGAAGCGTCAGACTCCATGTGTTGAGCATTTGTTCTGCGCGCCTCGGCATGGCGCGACGAAACCGGGTGCCATCCGCTTGACCGGCACCGTTCGACCGCTATTATGAATAGCGTGTATGACAAACCCAAACGTGGTGAGATCCATTCCGGCAGTGATCATGCGCTGGTCTTTCTTTTTCATTGGTTAAACGGCACGACGGAGTGCATCTACTTTAGGCGAGGGCAATGGCTGAGAATCTTACATTAACCTACTATTCCGACATTCTGTGTGTGTGGGCGTACATATCGCAAGCCCGAATCGACGAAGTCGCAGCGAAATTTTCCGATGAGGTGTCCATCGACTACCGCTTCTGTTCGGTGTTCGGCGACACTGCGCATAAAATCGGAGCAGGCTGGGCCGAGCGCGGCGGTTATGCGGGATATGGAAGCCATCTCCGCGAGGCTGCCTCGGAGTTTGACCATATCAAACTCCACCCCGAGATTTGGCAGCGCAACCGGCCCACGTCGTCCGCACCTGCGCACATTTTGATCAAGGCTGTTCAGCGCGTGAATAGACAACAATGCGGGACTGTTCTCCATGCGCTGCGATCGGCATTTTTCGAGCAATGCCTTGATATCAGCAGTCGCTCAGTTCTGCATGACGTTCTGGAAAGTGTCGGCGTATCAGTCCATGACGTTCAGTCAGTCATTGATAGCGGGATGGCGCATGCCGATCTGGAAGCAGACCGTCGCGATCAGCAGGTTCTCATGGTGCAGGGTAGTCCGACCATCCTTATTAATGAAGGACGCCAGAAACTCTATGGCAACGTGGGCTATGGCGTCATCGAAGCCAACCTGCAGGAATTGCTGCATTCGCCGGCTGCCGGGTCGGCGAGCTGGTGCTAGACCAGTAGCGAAGACCGAATAAAGTCGTCACGTCCTAATTATTGCGGCAAAAAATCACCCGGCGCGCTTATTCGATTACCCTGCCTGCACCCGTCGCGCAATATCTTCATGCAAGTTCCTTGAATTGTCAGCATCGGTTACATCCTGATACAGCTTGCAACATGTTGCCTGATGTTCGACATCGGACGGATACATCTGCCGCCCAGTATACGTTTCATGCCGTACCCGTTTTGGCCGGCATTTATTCATGGCTCTTAAGGAGATCACAATGAAATTGATACAAGGTTCTTTTGCCAAGCGTGCTGCCATGGTAGGTTTGATTGCGGGTAG
>JBDSHM010000344.1:0-7897 GCA_039918495.1 Sulfuriferula sp.
GTCTGAATGCATGATTTCCGACGTGCAAAAGCGTATTGCGGGACGTGTGGCGGCGGGGAAATCAGCACCTACGTTGGCGGTTATTCTGGTCGGCAGCGATCCGGCTTCGGCCATTTATGTCCGTAACAAACGCAATGCGTGTGCCAAGGCCGGGGTACGTTCTATTTCCCACGATCTGCCGGCGGACACCTCCCAGGAGGTCTTGCTGGCGCTGATAGACGAGCTCAATGCGGACGCCACGGTGGATGGTATTCTGGTGCAATTGCCGCTGCCGGCTCATATTGATCCCGAGACAGTCATTGAACGTACTCATCCCGACAAGGACGTGGACGGTTTTCATCCCTACAATATTGGCCGGCTGGCAGTGCGTATGCCCACGCTGCGCTCATGCACACCATACGGAGTGATGGTATTGCTGCGTTCAGTGCATGCGGACCTGAAGGGGCTGCACGCTGTTGTGGTCGGTTCGTCCAATCATGTAGGTCGCCCGATGGGGCTGGAATTACTGTTGGCAGGTTGTACTGTTACTACATGCCATCGTTTTACGCATGATCTCGGGAGCTTTGTGCGCCAGGCCGATATTGTGGTGGTGGCCGTGGGCAAGCCGGGTCTGGTCAAGGGTGAATGGATCAAACCCGGTGCGACAGTGGTGGATGTGGGCATCAATCGCCTGGCTGACGGCAGCTTGTGCGGCGATGTGGAATACACATCGGCTGCAGAGCGGGCGGCATGGATTACGCCGGTGCCGGGCGGTGTAGGCCCCATGACGGTCGCGATGCTGCTGCAAAACACCCTGCAGACGCTCGAAACCCACCAACCCTAGCATTTACTCCGTCGCATGCCAGGTGCGGATGGCGGCCAGATTGACGCAAGGCTGGCCGTGCAGGCTGCCTTGAATTACCTGAGGGGCATGTCCGGGTTCACCCAAGTCCGAGAGTACCGCTGCCGCCCCATTAAAATCATGATCACGGGTGTAATCATTGACCGTTACCAGGGTTTTCAACCCGGCATTCAGACTGGAACGGATGCCATTTTCCGAATCCTCGAATGCGAAGCAGGCCGGTGCTGGCAGCTTCATTTGCTGCAGCGCCCACACATAAATATCCGGCGCGGGTTTTTTTGCAGGAACGATATCGCCCGCGGCGATGACCTCAAACCAGTCGCTGGCATCTTCCGCCAGACTATGGCGTAATAATTCGGTGACATTTTCCGGGGTGGTGGTGGTGGCGATGGCGAGTCGCAACCCCGCTGTGCGTGCTTCTTGCAACAGGCGTTTGACGCCTGGACGCATGGGAATTCCGCCGTGACTGAGCAATTCGGTATAGTGGCGGGTTTTGGCGCGATGCAGTTCGACCACAAGATCGGAAAAGTCGGGCGCAGGGACAGAATCGGGACTGAAATTTGCAACATAATATTTCATACGCTCCTTGCCACCTGTGACGGCGAGCAATTTTCCGTATAATGCTACGTCCCAGTTCCAGTCCAAACCATATTCACGGAACGCCGCGTTGAATGCTACGCGGTGGCCGTCGCGCTCTGTATCAGCGAGTGTGCCGTCTACGTCAAACAGTAATGCTTGTAATTCCATTGACTAGCCTTTGATATGAAGTTTGTTGCTCTACGGGGTTATTTCTGCTATTAAAGCAGTTTGTCTTTTTTCAGTATTTGGAAGCGGTAACTATTATGGCTACAGAATTCACCAAATTCACACCCTATGAACCTAAAAAGGGTGAAGGGTACATGAGTGCCAGGCAGCTTGGGCATTTTCGCAAAATTCTGGAAGGCTGGAAAGGTGAGTTGTCCCAGGATATCGATGGCACCATCCATGCAATGCAGGAAGATGCAACGCTGTTTGCCGATCCCAACGATCGGGCCAGCCAGGAATCCGATATGGCGCTGGAATTACGCAACCGTGATCGTGAGCGCAAACTGATCAAAAAAATCGACGAAACCATCGCCAAGATCGAAAGCAAGGATTATGGTTATTGCGAAGGCTGTGGGGTCGAAATTGGTCTGAAACGCCTGGAAGCACGCCCGACTGCAACGCTGTGCATCGATTGCAAGACGCTTGATGAATTTCGCGAACGCCAGGTTGCCCGCTAAGTATTATCTTATCTATCGGTAAGCGCTGTGAATGTCTGAATTTGAATCCAAACTGAATGGTAGCTTGTTCAGCCTGATGTCGTGGGATCAACTGACGGCATTCTGGGCGCGCATAGACAGGGATGCTGGATGGTATCTGTATGCCGTGGGGCAAGAGGTGCCAAGGATGCCTGCAACGCATGAACAGGTTTCTCTGTTCGTGCAGAAAATCGATGCACTGCTCCGTCATGAGCATGAAGAAAATTACTGTGGCATTGTGTACGCAGATGATCTCGAAAAGCCGCGTTTTATCAAGATATATGACCCAGGCAATCTGGGTGTTGCTTGCGGTTCCAGCAAGGTTAAAGTACAGCCGGGGTGGGTAATGAGTCAATTCGCGCCCATTGAATTGGAGGCTAAAGCAGTCCCTGCCAATCGCACACGCTGGTGGCACGGTTTGTTCAGCAATTCATGATTTCCGTATTGTGAAAAACAAAAAAGCAGCCATTTGGCTGCTTTTTTGTTTGGGGATACGTCTGCTTATTCGGTAGGTTCGGCAGGCGCAACTTCTTCCGGTTTGGCAGGTGGGTCCAGCAGCGCTTTCATGGAAAGACGCAGACGGCCTTTCTCGTCAGCTTCCAGCACTTTGACCTTGACCTGCTGGCCTTCGCTCAGATATTCGCTGACTGCATTGACACGCTCATGAGCAATCTGAGAGATATGCAACAGACCGTCTTTACCCGGTAGCACGCTGACAATGGCGCCAAAATCAAGCAGCTTGATCACAGTGCCATCGTAGGCCTTGCCAACTTCAACCTCGGCAGTGATTTCTGCAATACGTTTTTTGGCGGCTTCACCAGCCTCGCTACTGATACAGGCGATCTTCACCGTGCCATCTTCATCGATATCGATCTGGGTGCCGGTTTCTTCGGTCAGCGCGCGTATCACGGCGCCGCCCTTGCCGATCACGTCACGGATTTTTTCCGGGTTGATCTTCATGGTAATGATGCGTGGTGCGTAAGCAGACATTTCCACACGTGGCGCATCCACAGCTGACTTCATGATGCCCAGAATGTGTAAACGGCCTTCCTTGGCCTGATCCAGCGCTACCTTCATGATTTCCTTGGTAATGCCGGTAATCTTGATGTCCATCTGCAGGGCAGTGACACCTGCCTCGGTACCCGCGACTTTGAAGTCCATGTCGCCGAGGTGATCTTCGTCACCGAGGATATCGGTCAGCACGGCGAAGCGGTTGCCGTCCTTGATCAGCCCCATGGCGATACCTGCTACATGCGCCTTCATTGGCACGCCCGCATCCATCAAGGCCAGACAACCACCGCACACCGAGGCCATTGAGGAAGAGCCGTTGGATTCGGTGATTTCTGACACTACGCGCATGGAATAGCCGAATTCTTCTCGACTGGGCAAGACTGCCAGCAGCGCACGCTTGGCGAGGCGGCCGTGGCCGATTTCGCGACGCTTGGGTGTGCCGACACGGCCGGTTTCGCCGGTCGCGTAGGGAGGCATGTTGTAATGCAGCATGAAGTGGTCGCTGAAACTGCCTTGTAATGCGTCAATTTTCTGTTCGTCGCGACTCGTGCCCAGCGTCGAAATTACCAGGGCCTGAGTCTCACCACGGGTAAACAGCGCGGAACCATGGGTACGCGGCAAAACACCGGTACGGATGGTAATAGGACGCACCGTACGCGTATCACGGCCATCGATACGCGGTTCGCCCGACAGAATCTGGCCGCGCACGATCTTGGCTTCCAGATTATGGAAGACGTCGTTGAATTCATTTACTTGCAGCGTGCCCAAATCCGCCGTAACGAGTCCTTCCATCACGCGGGTACGCACGGCATCGATTTCTTGCGAACGGGCGCGCTTCTGGCGCATCCGATAGGCTTGTTGCAGACCGGCTTCAGCCAGCTCGGTAACTTTGGTAACCAATTCGGTATTGACTGCGGGCGGCGCCCATTCCCATGGCTCAGGATTGACTTCATCGGCCAGTTCGTTGATGGCGTTGATCGCTACCTGCATCTCGGTGTGGCCATATACCACGGCACCGAGCATGATTTCTTCTGATAATTGCTGTGCTTCGGATTCGACCATCAATACCGCGCTTTGGGTACCGGCAACGACGAGATCCAGAGCCGATTGAGGCAGTTCACTGGCCAGCGGGTTGAGCACATATTCATTGTTGATAAAACCGACCCGTGCGGCGCCAATCGGGCCTTCGAACGGAATGCCGGAGATAGCGAGCGCAGCCGATGCGCCAATCAGGGCAGGAATGTCGGAATCCACTTCTGGATTGCTCGACATGACGGTGGCGATGATTTGCACTTCGTTGTAAAAAGCTTCCGGAAACAGTGGACGCAATGGACGATCAATCAGGCGCGAAACCAGCGTTTCTTTCTCGGACGGACGGCTTTCGCGTTTCAGAAAACCGCCTGGGATTTTGCCGGCGGCGTAGGTTTTTTCCTGATAATCCACGGTCAGCGGGAAGAAATCCTGGCCTGCTTTGACTTCCTGCTTGCCGACCACGGTGACCAGCACCACGGTGTCGTCCATGTTGACGAGGACTGCGCCGCCGGCTTGGCGAGCGATTTCGCCGGTTTCGAGCGTGACAGTATGACGGCCATACTGAAAGGATTTAGTAATCTTCATCGGATTCCTTTAGTTATCAAACGAAACCGCCCCGCAGAAACGGCGGGGCGGTGTATGGTGGCGAAAATGGCGTGCCCGGTATTATGTTTATTTGCGCAGGCCTAGCGCCGCAATGATATTGCGATAACTGTCGTTGTTGGTGCGCTTCAGGTAATCGAGCAACTTACGGCGGCGACTTACCATTTTCAACAGACCACGACGTGAGTGGTGGTCTTTGTTATTGGCCTTGAAGTGATCGGTCAGGCCATTGATACGCGCGGTGAGCAAGGCAACTTGCACTTCGGAAGAACCCGTGTCGCCCGGGGCGTGTTGGTGTTCGGCAACGATCTTTGCTTTTTCTACTGCTGTTACAGCCATGGAGTTCTCCTAATTTGGATCAAACAATCGCGAAGTGCTTCGGCTGGGATGCACTTCGTTCACGAAAACGCGGATTCTAACAAAAAAATGCTTTTTACTCAAGTCATTGCGCTGGATTCTGCCTGGGTGAGGAGCTGCTATTCATTAATCTGCGTGCGATAGCGAGACCATCGGCCTGGAGTTCTACCAGTCCCAGAAAACGCTGCTGAGTGTCATAAGCGCGTACCAATCCGCTCAGCTGAGTATAGGCTGCCAGAATTTGGCGCTGGCCATTAAGTAAAGCTGCTGCTTCGGGGGAGCTGAGTTCGATGCGGGGCAGATAGGTAACCAGTCCATCAACAGGTAGCAGCAACTGGTCACGTGCGGTGAGGTCGCTATGTTCCAGTGTCACCAGGCTGACAGCTTGATCCAGGTGGAAACCGCCACTGGCGGTACGGGTTAACGCAATAAGATGTGCTCCGCAACCAAGCATTTTGCCGATGTCTTCGGCCAGCGTGCGGATGTAGGTACCGGAACTGCATCGTACATTGATGGTGGCTTGAGCACCATCAAACGCACACAGCTTAATGGTTCGAATGTGAATAAGCCGGGATTTGCGTGCGATTTCGATGCCGGCACGCGCATATTCGTATAAGGGCTTGCCCTGATGCTTGAGAGCGGAATACATGGGCGGGGTTTGCTCAATGGGACCAATGAACCGGGCGATTGCGGCGTGCAGTTCGTCGCAGCTTACGTTGACCGGTTTGGTGTCCAGTACTTCGCCTTCGGGATCGCCTGTTGTCGTGGTGACACCCAGCTGCATTACCGCAAAATAGGTTTTATCGGCATCCAGCAAATATTGAGAAAATTTGGTGGCTTCTCCGAAACACAAAGGTAACAGCCCGTTTGCAAATGGATCGAGTGTTCCGGTATGGCCGGCTTTTTCCGCCTGAAATAGTCGCTTGGCAATTTGCAGGGCGGCGTTGGAGGTGATGCCAACGGGTTTGTCGAGGAGTAATACGCCATTAATGGCGCGTTTGATGCGTTTGATCTGCACTATTGTGCCGGAAGTCGGTAGCGATTATGAATCAGCGTCGGTTTCAGCCGGTGGCGGTGGGCGTTGGCTGCGGTCTTCAGCGACAGCGTTGTCAATCAGAGAGGATAGGGCGGCGCCACGTTCCACAGAAGCATCATAAACAAAGGTCAATTGTGGCGTGAGTCGCAGACGCATTCGGGGTCCCAAACGCGTGCGCAAAAACCCCGCCGCGCGAGTGAGTGCTTGCTGAACTTCGGGGGCACGCGCGGCGCCATCGAGGAGGGTAAAAAATACTTTGGCGTGTTCCAGATCGTGCGTGGCGACCACTTCCGTGATCGTGATCATGCCCACGCGCGGATCTTGCAGGTCCAAACGGATGATTTCGGCCAGCTCGCGCTGAATCTGGTCAGCAACGCGCCGTGAACGGGGAAAATCCTTGGGCATCAGAGGGTGCGCGATACTTCGACGACTTCATAGGCTTCCAGCTTGTCGCCGACTTCCAGTTCGTTGAAATTTTTCACTGACAGGCCGCATTCAAAGCCGAATTTCACTTCTTTGACGTCGTCCTTGAAGCGCTTGAGCGAGTCGAGTTCGCCGGTATGAATGATTTCATCCTTGCGCATGATGCGTACTTTGGCACCGCGTTTGACCAAACCGTCCAGCACATAACACCCTGCCACTGTGCCGATCTTGGAGATGTGATAGACCTCACGCACCTCCACCATGCCGGTAATGCTTTCTTTCTGATCCGGCGTCAACATGCCAGACAGTGCGGCCTTCACAACGTCGACCGCTTCGTAGATGATATTGTAGTAGCGGATATCCACACCAATGGATTCAGCCAACTTGCGCGCATTCGCATCCGCGCGCGTGTTGAAGCCGATAATCACCGCCTTGGAGGCCATGGCCAGGTTGACGTCGGATTCCGAGATGGTACCCACGCCGCCATGCAGAATATCCACTTTGACTTCATTGGTGGATAGTTTTTGCAGCGAGGTAGCCAATGCTTCGTAAGAACCCTGCACGTCGGATTTGATGATAAGGGGAAGACGTTTAGCTTCGCCTTCTCCCATCTGCTCCATGATGGATTCGAGTTTGGCGGCCTGGCGTTTGGCAAGCTGCACATCGCGGAATTTGCCTTGGCGGAACATGGCGATTTCGCGAGCTTTACGTTCGTCGTTGAGCACCATGGCATCTTCGCCCGCTTTGGGAACATCGGACAATCCCTGGATTTCCACCGGGATGGCAGGCCCGGCTTCCTGAACCGGTTTGCCATCTTCATCCAGCATGGCGCGAATACGACCGTAGACGCTGCCTGCCAAAAGCATGTCGCCGCGTTTGAGCGTTCCGGATTGAATCAGCAGAGTTGCGACCGGGCCACGGCCCTTGTCCAGGCGGGCTTCGATAATTACACCTTTTGCGGGGGCATCCTGCGGCGCCTTGAGCTCGAGTACTTCGGCTTGCAGCAGAATGGCTTCCAGCAGCGCATCAATATTTTTCCCTGCCTTGGCCGAGACTTCGACGAATTGGGTATCACCACCCCAGTCATCCGGCACGACACCTTGCGTAACCAGTTCCTGGCGGATGCGTTCCGGGTTGGCGCCGTCTTTGTCAATTTTATTGATCGCCACTACCATGGGCACATTAGCAGCTTTGGCATGATGGATGGCTTCGATGGTTTGCGGCATGACGCCGTCATCGGCAGCAACGACCAATACCACCAGATCGGTTACTTTGGCGCCACGCGCACGCATGGCGGTAAATGCCTCGTGACCC
>JBDSHM010000345.1:0-5731 GCA_039918495.1 Sulfuriferula sp.
ACTTGCTCCAGTTCCGTTTCGACATTATCAAATGTCTACTAAAGTAGGGGAAGTCCAGACACTCGCCACCGTCCACTTCCATGTGTGCATAAGATGCGGATTCCGACCCTGAACGGCCGTTCATGGCTTGTTCGCCGAACATCCAGCGAACACACGGCACATGGAGTCGCGCTTGAATTTGTTTTTATTTTATTTATAATAAATCTAATTAGAAGGCAAACTCCCAGCAGGAATCGCGCTGTTGAAAACCAGGGCTTACAACAACGAATCGCGGCGCCGGCAGCATGCCGCACTGAAGACTAGCATCGCTGCCGCCACGGCCGAACTGCATGCAGCCAAGGGCGTGATTGCGACCAGTTACGTCGACATCGCCAAGCATGCCGGCGTATCGCTGCCCACGGTGTACAGCCACTTTCCAACGCAGCATGAACTGCTCCTGGGCTGCACCGAACATGTCATCGCTAAGGCGCCAGCTCTACCGATCGAGAAAATCCTTACGGCGCCCGACCTGCAAGCTGCCGTCAAACTGTTGGTGGCCGCAATGGAGCAGCAACATCTGCACTTCGAGCCCTGGTTGGCCTGGCGCGAGGATCGAGTGATTCCGTTTCTCGCCGAGATGGCTGCCGATATCCGCCAGTCGAAAGCCGCATTGGTGGCCAAGCTGCTGGCGAATCACAAAGTGCGGGGAGTGCATCGGGAGTTGGTGGCAGCATGGGAGTCCGTGCTGTCTTTCGATCTATGGCACCGCCTAGTGCGCGAGCACAAGTTACCGCGCTCCGCAGTACGCCGCATCATTGTTCAATGTTTGCTGGCTGTTGCCGGACCGGCGCTCGCATCCTCATCCACCCCGAGTCCAAGGAGAAAATCATGACCCCGACCCCGATCGCCTCGATCAACCAAATCGCCGAGGATACCTATCGCATCAGCATCGCATTGCCGGCGCTGATGCCTGGCGGTTTTTCGTTCAACCAGTATCTAGTAGTCGATGAGATGCCCCTGCTCTTTCACACTGGGCCAAAACGGTTGTTTGCGCTGATTCGCGAGCAGATCGAAACCGTGCTCCCCGTCTCCAAACTTTGCTATATCGCATTCTCGCATGTCGAAGCCGACGAAAGCGGCAGTCTGCCCGAGTTCCTGGCGGCAGCGCCGCAGTCCCGGCCGGTGTGCAGCGAAGTTGCAGCGATGATTTCGATCGGCGATCTGGTCGACGTCGAGCCGCTGACCATGGCCGACGGCCAGAGGCTAAGCTTGGGCCGGCATCAACTAGTGTGGCAATCGACCCCGCATCTGCCGCATGGATGGGAATGCGGCTACTTTTTCGATGAAACGACCAAAACCCTATTCTGCGGTGACCTATTCACACAACCCGGCATGGGGGAGCGGCCTCTAATCAGCGACGACATCCTTGGCCCCAGCGAGGCTTTCCGACGGCAGATGGATTACTTTGCGCACAGCCGAGATACCTCACAAATGATCGAGAAGCTGGCCAACCTTCGGCCCGGCGTGCTGGCCTGCATGCACGGCAGCGCATGGTCTGGGGATGGCGCAGGCTTGCTGCGCAGGCTAGGTGAATCGCTGGCGCAGCCGTGATCGGCCATGGTTTGACTAACTGGAACTGGCCCAAAATGACAGTTGGTTGGCGCTTCATGAAAGCAGACACTCGCTTAATTCAAGGTTGACTAAGGCAGTGTCGCTTATGGCCGAGGTACGGTCAGTTATATTCACTAATCGGTAGGACTGCTGTTCCGCCTTTGCTGTCGTTCACGAATGACTGCAATCAGGAAGGTTCATTGTTAGTTCATAATCGGAGTAAATGGTTGTCTGAGATCGGCAACTGATCATGCCAAACCGCTGATTGACATCACAATGCATGGTAGCAGGGAAAACTGGTAGGATGAAAGTCGGCATAGCCGAAAAACAGACTCCAATAGAATCCCCCCACACACACCACTAAGCGTCGATGAGGAATCTAGCGGCTACGACCGCCGATTTGACCGCAAGCTAACGCAGGTGTTTCCCGGCATGCACCGCTTCTACCTGGTTGCTCACGCGCAAGGTCTGGAATAAAGCAGCGACATGAATCTTGGCCGTACAAACCAGCCTCTGATGATCAACATCATTGCATTAGAAGAATTACTCGCGGGCCAATATTGTGACATCTATTGGCCTCGTCGGTGTATAACACCTTCTAGCAAAAACAGATGAGCGCACGACTTGAAAAAGAATTCTGATACAACGCCCAATGCCGCCAGCACGCCGGGCTCAGCCGTGAGTCCAGCGGCCTGCGCCTCCGAGCAGATGCTGAAGACGAAGCAACCGGAAGGCACAGCCCCCGAAGCTGACGCGCGCAAGCTGCTGCATGAACTGCAAGTGCACCAGATCGAACTGGAGATACAGAACGAGGAGCTGCGGCAAGCCAGAACAAAAACCGAGACTGCCCTACAGCAATATACCGAGTATTACGATTTTGCTCCGGTCGGGTACATCACGCTCGGACGCGAGGGAGACATCCGCCAAGTGAATCTCGCTGGTGCCAGCCTGTTGGGCTTGGAACGCGGCAATCTAGCTGGCCGGTGCCTCGGAGTTCTTGTCGACGACAAGGAAAGGTCGGCTTTCGCAGCGTTTCTGGACAGAGTGTTCGCAGGCCAGAGCAAGGAAATTTGCGAACTGTCCATGTTGAGTCGAGATGCTGCACCGCGATTCTTGCATATTGAGGGCCTCGCCGACGCATCGCTGCAAAGCTGCCGCGTGGTGGTGACGGACATCACAGAACGAAGGCTGGCGGATAATGAGCTGCTCAAGGCTGGCGCCTTGCAGAGCGCTATTTTTAACAGCGCAAACTTCTCCAGTATTGCCACCGATGCGAAGGGCGTCATCCAGATTTTCAACGTCGGTGCCGAGCGCATGCTGGGCTATGCTGCCGCTGAGGTGATGAATAAGATCACGCCCGCCGATATTTCCGACCCGCATGAAGTGATTGCACGCGCCGAAGCGCTGAGTGTCGAACTCGGAACATCCATTACGCCCGGCTTCGAGGCGCTGGTGTTCAAGGCCTCGCGCGGTATCGAGGACATCTACGAACTGACCTACATCCGCAAGGACGGCAGCCGCTTTCCGGCGGTAGTCTCCGTCACGGCGCTGCGCGATGATCAGAACGCCATCATCGGCTATCTGTTGATCGGCACCGACAACACCGCGCGCAAGCAGATCGAAGAGGAGCGGATGAAACTCGACCAGCGTTTGCGCGATCAGCAGTACTACACGCGCTCTCTCATCGAATCCAATATCGACGCGCTCATGGCCACCGATCCACAAGGAATCATCAGCGATGTCAACAAGCAGATGGAGGCGCTTACCGGCTGCACGCGCGACGAGCTGATCGGTGCGCCGTTCAAAAACTATTTCACTGATGCGGAGCGGGCCGAGGCAGCCATCACGCGCGTACTGCGCGAAGGCAAGGTGACCAACTATGAGTTGACCGCCCATGCCAGAGATGGAAAGGAAACAGTGGTCTCGTACAATGCGACCACGTTTCATGACCGCGACCGCAAGCTACAAGGCGTGTTTGCGGCGGCTCGTGACATCACCGAGCGCAAGCAATTCGAGCTTGTGCTGCAAGACAATAACGTCGAGCTGGAAAGTGCAAAGGCGGCCGCAGAAAAAGCCAACTTGGCGAAATCTGAATTTTTGTCCAGCATGAGTCATGAATTACGCACGCCACTCAATGCCGTGCTCGGATTCGCACAGTTGCTGGCATCCGGGACACCGCCGCCCACAGTGGGGCAGAAACTGTCAATCGACCAGATTTTGCAAGCCGGTTGGTATCTGCTGCGTCTGATTAATGAAATCCTTGATCTGGCGTTGATCGAATCGGGCAAAGTGACGATTTCGCAAGAACCGATATCGCTCACCGCCGTGCTGCAAGATTGTCAGACGATGATAGCGCCGCAGGCACAAAAACGCGGGATACAGATGACATTCCCGCATTCTGATAATCCCTTCTATATTCTTGCCGATCAGACTAGGCTCAAGCAAGTGATCGTCAACCTGCTGTCGAATGCAATCAAATATAATCGGGAAGGCGGTGCGGTCATTATCCAATGCGTGATGAGCGGCGAAAATAAGGTGCGCACCAGCATTACGGATACAGGGATGGGGCTTTCGCCGGAACAGTTGACGCAGCTATTCCAGCCGTTCAACCGGCTTGGGCAAGAAAGCAGCGCCGAAGAAGGCACAGGCATCGGCCTAGTCGTCACCAAGCGACTGGTCGAGTTGATGGGCGGCGTCATCGGCGTCGAAAGCAGTGTCAATGTTGGCAGCGAATTTTGGGTTGAGTTTGCCGCATTAAGCGCGCCGGAACTGGGGTCTGGCAGCATCAGCGAGATCGGCGCGGATGTATGTGATCATGTGGCTGCGCACGCGTTGCTGCCCCAATGCACCCTGCTCTACGTCGAGGACAATCCAGCTAATTTGCTCCTGGTCGAGCAATTGATTGCGCGGCGTAGCGATTTGAAATTGTTGACGGCCATCGATGGTTATATGGGCATCCAAATGGCGCGAGCCTATCAGCCGGACGTGATTTTGATGGATATTAATTTGCCCGGCATGAGTGGGATTGACGCCTTGAAAATTTTGCACGAAGATTCCACAACCGCCCACATCCCGGTCCTGGCGCTGTCGGCCAACGCTGTCCCGCGTGACATCGAGAAGGGTATCGAGGCCGGGTTCTTCCGCTATTTGACCAAGCCGATCAAGGTCGACGAATTTATGGATACGCTTGATGTCACTTTGACTTATGCAGCAAAAAATGGCTCGAAAGCGAAGATGCGGTAAAATTCTGCTTCTTTTGGACTAATTGGACGACGACCTCCAACGGCAGAAGGGCACTTCTCTACCACTCGCCAGCGTCCGGTAGGGAAGTCTGCTTTGTGTGGTGACAGTCCGAAATAGCCGACAACCAGACATTCAGCGCAAACGAACGATCACGCATGGCGAAGCAATTGAAATTCCGGGCCGATTTTGCATTTTCTCAGTTGGCAGGCTCTGGATAATGACCGGTGATAGATGTGGGTTTCATGACGCATAAGGATCGCTACAAACGCCCGCTGCGCTTGATATCCAAATAACGATTCACCAGCGCGACCGGCAGTTTTTCCGGCTCGACATCGACGCCCAGCACCCCGTACGCCTTGATGGCTTCATGCGCCTTGCGCCGCTGCCCCAGATAAAGATGCGTCGCGCTATTGCGCAAGGCGGCATCGAAATCATGGACCGGTTCAGACAGGACATCATTGATGATGCGTTCCTGCAGGCTGGCCAAAAGCACCAGATGGCGTTGCCGCATCAGATGCAAGGCGGGTAACAATTCGTCATTGTCTTCATCGCGCAGATTGGTAACCAGCACGATCAGCGAACGTTTTTTCAGACGCGACATCAATTCCGTGGCGGCCTTCGCAAAATCCGGGCTGCTGGTTCCCGCCTGCAAATCGTAGACCGTATCGAGCAGGCTGTTAATTACACCGGCCCCTTTGCGCGGCGGCAGATAACATGGCCGTCCACCGAATGCCATCAGCCCTACCGTATCGCCCTGCCTTAAAGCCACGTACGAGAGCAGCAGCACGGCGTTCAATGCATGGTCAAAATGGCTCAGCTCGCCGTCTTTGGCATGCATGCGACGCCCGCAATCGACCAGAAATACCACCTGTTGGTCGCGTTCATCCTGATACTCGCG
>JBDSHM010000346.1:0-1571 GCA_039918495.1 Sulfuriferula sp.
GGTGTGCCAATGCGGTAACCTGTTCGGGGTGAGCTGCCAGATATTCAGTCACCAGCCCCGGGCCAATGGCTCCCCAGTCGAACTGCCTGCCTTTGGCGTTAGCGAGTTGTTCCAGCTTCGATGCAAGTCCGGTGTCTGAAATGTACATCACTGCACCATTCACTTTTCCGGTTTCTTCAAAACCGATCAGCAGCCCTTTGGACTGACGTTCCAGAGCGGCATAATGCATAGCATCTTTCAAACAGAACACGTCTGTATCAAACCACCAGCCCGGCTCCTGCCCCAGCACACGATAGCGAAAGATATCGGTGAATGCCGCAATGGAAGCGGCGTGCCCACCCTGGGTATAAGCCAGCACTTCGTCCTGATGCGCCAAGAGACCGGCATCGACCAAGCTTACGCCTTCCGGTACCGCAAGCTGCAGGTTAAACGTATGCAGTCGTACCGATAGACCCTGGCGCACAAATGAAGACAGGCATGCCGACTCGTACAGACTCAAAGATGGACCATGCCAGAAAAAATTTGCCTTGATCACGTTGCACTTCTCCTCGGTCATTTCAGATGGCAGACAACAATTTAGCCAGACGCGCGGTAATAACCGGCCAATCCAGCTCCAGCACAGCGCGGTTTCTTGCACGTTCCGCACCAGCCACGCATTCAGCGTAATTATTCACACTCCACGCCAGCCTATCGGCGGCATGGTCACCCTGTTTTGCTGTTAAAAATACGGCCTCGCCTTCGTTGACGTAATCCATGACGCCGCCCGTTTTTGATACCACCATCGGCAGGCCGCATGCCATTGCTTCCAGCACCGAATTGTTGGCAGTGGCGTCAATGAGTGGCAAAAACAGCAGATGTGCACGCCGATATAAATTCCGCAACTCGATATCTGTCACGCCGGCATACCAATGCACATTGGCGTGTTGTGCAAGGCGATAATGCTGCTCAAAGTTGCGTGCAAATTTTGGGACGACAAGATGAAATATGTAGTTTTTCGACCCGTTTTCCAACACGTTTAGGGTATCGCTCAATTGCTGAAAATCACGCAGCCATTGACCACAAAACAATACTTCGACCGGAACATTCTCTGTCAGCTTACGGGAGGCGTCCGGGGTAAAAAATTCGGCATCAACGCCATGTGGTAAAAACTGGACGTTGTTATGTCCGATCTGCTGCAAATACGCTTGTGCAGGGCATGACAGCGCAATGACGGTATCGACTGCGGCGAACACATTGTTATTGTCGGCATATAGCTGCCACCAGGCTGGGGGCTGATGAGAAACACCCGCCACATGCGTATCCTTGAGCCACTGGCGCGCATCGGCAAAAGCATCGAAGTGATCTTCCAGCGCTTCAAAGAAAATCACGTCGAAGTGCTGCGCCTGTGCCATACGTCGCGCAGCTGTTTCCAGCAGCAAACCGTGACGATTGTAAAATGGATTCCAGCCACGCCGCCGAGGTATTCCAAACAGGCGCTCGCTCAGTACACTCCATGCCAGGCGTCCGCCTACGCGCAGTTTGTCGAGCAGATTCGGTACCACTTTCTGCACCATAAAATGGGCATCCAGCTG
>JBDSHM010000347.1:0-4442 GCA_039918495.1 Sulfuriferula sp.
AATCGGAATCCAAAACGGTTAACCGATACAGCCACTTAAAAAACAGCTCTTGCCGCTTCGCATGGTTTCGGCTCAATATACGGCTGATGTATTTGTTACCCGCCGTAGTCAGAAAATTCCTTAGGAAAATAAATTTGTGAAAAATCCATTGGATTCATTGTGGGGAACCATTATTTCCGGTCTGATACTAACCGTGGTGTTGTATGTCGTCCTTAAAAACTTTTTGTTGCCGGGGGCATGATGGAGCTTGTACCGGCAATGGCCAGATGGCTGCATTTGATGGCAGGTGTAATGTGGATTGGCCTCCTGTATTATTTTAATTTTGTGCAGGCCGATGCAATGAAAGCGGCGACCGCAGATGGCACTGCGGCCGGTATCAGTAAGCATGTTGCACCGCGCGCATTGTTGTTTTTTCGCTGGTCGGCGCTGGTGACCTGGTTGGCCGGGGCTGCATTGCTGGGACCTTATTTCAAAACAGCATTCAGTCTGCAACCATCCCATGCCGTGATCGGGATTGGAGCCTGGCTGGGTACCATAATGTTGTTTAATGTATGGGTATTGATTTGGCCCAATCAGAGAAAAATTCTGGGCTTGGCGAAGGCTACCGATGCCCAGAAAAATACTGCACGCCGGGTGGCTTTCCTGGCGTCGCGTACCAATACCATGTTGTCCATCCCGATGCTGTTTTTCATGGCGGCGGGAGCACATAGCGGCGTATATGGCTTTTAAGTTTGTTTATCTGTGATCTGTTAAAGGAGAATAAAGATGATCCATGAATTACCTGCCTTACCCTACGCAAAAGATGCCTTGCAACCCCATATTTCGGCTGAGACACTGGAATATCACTATGGCAAGCACCATCAGGCTTATGTGACCAACTTGAATAACCTGATCAAGGGCAATGAATTTGAAAGCATGACCCTGGAAGAAATCATCAGGAAAGCTTCCGGCGGCGTGTTTAATAACGCAGCCCAGGTGTGGAACCACACTTTTTACTGGAACTGCCTCAGCCCAAAGGGCGGCGGTGAGCCAAGTGGCGCGCTGGGCGATGCCATCAAGGCCAAGTGGGGTTCATTTGATGCGTTCAAAGAGGCGTTCAGCAAAGCTGCTGTCGGCACTTTCGGATCAGGTTGGGCATGGCTGGTTAAAACGGCTGATGGCCAGATTGATATTGTCTCCACCAGTAACGCAGCGACGCCAATGACCAGTGGTCAAAAAGCGCTGATGACCTGCGATGTCTGGGAACATGCCTATTACGTGGACTATCGTAACGCCCGCCCCAAATATGTGGAGGCGTTCTGGAATCTGGTAAACTGGGATTTCGTGTCGCAAAATTACGCGGCCTGAAGCTGGAAATAAGCATGACCTCACGGCGGCGTAAGCCGCCGTGTGTTTTTTAACCCTCTCTATAAGTCAATGGCTATGTCTTATTTGATGAATACTTATGCGCGTCAACCTGTGGCGTTTGTTCGCGGTGAAGGCGTGTGGCTGTGGGACGAAGCCGGTGACAAATATATGGATGCATTGGCAGGCGTGGCCGTCAACGGGCTGGGTCATGCGCATCCCAAACTGGCTGCCGCATTATGCGAACAGGCACGTACGCTGATCCATACTTCGAACCACTATCAAATTCCGTTGCAGGAAGAACTCGCTGAGCGCTTATGCCGGATATCCGATATGGACAAGGTGTTTTTCTGTAATTCAGGATGTGAGGCCAACGAAGCAGCCATCAAGCTGGCGCGACTATACGGTCATCAAAAAGGCATCACCACCCCCACGATTATCGTCATGGAAAAAGCCTTTCACGGGCGCACCATGGCGACACTGACCGCGACTGGCAGCCGCAAGGTGCAGGCCGGTTTCGAGCCTTTGCTGATGGGTTTTGCGCGGGTGCCTTATAACGATGTGGAAGCAGTACGTCAGGTAGCCGAGCATAATCAGGATGTGGTTGCCATCCTGGTAGAACCGATACAGGGTGAAGGCGGCGTCAATATCCCTGATGAAGCATACTTGGGCGCCCTGCGCAGGATTTGTGACGACAAGGGCTGGTTGTTGATGCTGGATGAAGTTCAGACCGGCATCGGTCGCACCGGTACCTGGTTTGGCTTTCAGCACACCACGCTGTTGCCGGACGTGATTGCATCGGCCAAAGGCTTGGGTTCGGGCATGCCGATTGGCGCCTGTCTCGCCCGCGGCGCGGCCGCAGAAGTATTCCAGCCCGGTAACCACGGCTCGACGTTTGGCGGCAATCCGCTGGCGTGCGCAGCAGGGCTGGCGACTTTGCAGACGATTGATGACGAAGGCCTGCTGGCGAACGCTACCCGGATCGGTGGTGAAATTGAGGCGGGTCTCAAACGTGAACTGGACAATGTAGCAGGCATCAAGCAGATACGCGGCCTGGGCATGATGATCGGAATTGAACTGGATCGCCCTTGCGGCGAACTGGTCCAGCTGGCACGGGCGCAACACTTGTTGATTAACGTTACCGCAGACAATGTGATACGGCTGGTGCCGCCGCTGGTAATGAATTCGGAAGAGGCCGCGTGGCTGGTGGCTGTGCTGGCTCCACTGATCCGAGCATTTCTGGGCAGCGCATGATGGCACCTATCAAACACTTTCTTCAGTTCCAGGATTTAAATCGCAGCGAGTTTGAATATATCTTCAAACGTGCCGATTTTATCAAGGCGCGGTTCAAGAATTATGAACCTCATCATCCGCTGGTTGATCGCACGCTGGCCATGATATTCGAGAAGCAGTCCACCCGCACCCGCCTGTCATTTGAAGCCGGGATGCACCAGTTGGGCGGCTCGGCGATTTACCTCAATACACGCGACACTCAGCTTGGACGCGGTGAGCCGGTCGAGGATGCGGCACAGGTCATTTCACGCATGGTGGATATCGTGATGATCCGCACTTTCGAGCAGGATATTATCGAACGCTTCGCCGCTCACTCCCGCGTGCCGGTGATCAACGGGCTGACCAACGAATACCATCCGTGCCAGATCATGGCTGACATCTTCACCTTTATCGAACGCCACGGCTGCATCAAAGGCAAGACGGTAGCGTGGATCGGGGATTCCAACAATATGTGCAATACCTGGCTGCAGGCTGCCGTGGTGCTGGATTTCAATGTGCATGTATCGACCCCGCCCGGATATGAAGTCGAGCCGGAACGAGCAGGTCTTTACGACACGACCCACTATGAGAGCTTTACAGACCCCATGGAAGCTTGCAGGGGCGCCGATCTGGTAACCACCGATGTGTGGACCAGCATGGGTTTTGAGGCTGAGAACGAGGAACGCCTGCGCAATTTCCAGGACTGGCAGGTGGATGCGGACATGATGCGCGTCGCGGTCAAGGATGCCTTATTCATGCACTGCCTGCCGGCGCATCGGGGTGAGGAAGTCGCGGCGGAAGTCATTGACGGTCCGCAAAGTGTGGTGTGGGACGAAGCCGAAAATCGCTTGCACACACAAAAAGCGCTGATGGAATATTTATTGTTGGGAAAAACAAATGAGTGACGTAAAAAAAGTAGTGCTGGCCTACTCCGGCGGCCTGGATACTTCGGTGATCCTGAAGTGGTTGCAGGACAGTTATCAGTGTGAAGTGGTGACCTTTACAGCGGATATCGGTCAGGGCGAAGAGCTCGAACCGGCGCGCGAGAAAGCCACAAAATTCGGCGTCAAGGAAATCTTTATTGATGATTTGCGCGAAGAGTTTGTGCGTGATTTCGTGTTTCCAATGTTCCGCGCCAATACGGTGTACGAGGGTGAATATCTGCTGGGCACATCCATCGCCCGGCCATTGATTGCCAAGCGGCTGATCGAAATAGCCAATCAGACCGGTGCAGACGCCATCTCGCATGGCGCCACCGGCAAGGGCAACGACCAGGTGCGCTTCGAACTGGGTGCCTATGCGCTCAAGCCGGACATCAAGATTATTGCGCCGTGGCGCGAGTGGGATTTGTTGTCGCGTGAAAAGCTGCTGGCCTATGCGGAAACCCACAGCATCCCGGTGGAGATGAAGCACAAGGCCGGCGGGAGTCCTTACAGCATGGATGCCAACCTGCTGCATATCTCCTATGAGGGACGTGCGCTGGAAAATCCGGCAGACGAGCCTGAAGAGGATATGTGGCGCTGGACAGTATCACCGGAAAACGCTCCCGATGCCGTCGAATATGTCGATCTGGAATTTAGCCGTGGCGATATCGTGGGGATCAACGGCCACGCCATGAGCGCTGCGACTGTGCTGGCGGAGCTGAATCGGCTGGGTGGCAAGCATGGTATAGGCCGCCAGGATCTGGTGGAGAATCGCTATGTGGGAATGAAGTCGCGCGGCTGTTATGAAACACCGGGCGGCGCCATCATGCTCAAGGCGCATCGTGCCATTGAATCCATCACGCTGGATCGCGAAGTGGCGCATCTCAAGGATGATCTTATGCC
>JBDSHM010000348.1:0-2331 GCA_039918495.1 Sulfuriferula sp.
AATCCAGGTAATATGTTCGACACCCTTAAGCGCGTTGCTCACCTTCCTGACACACCGTCTCATGAGGCAGAATCAGCGTTTTCCTGGCTTTCCATGCCGTGACCCAAGGCATTACATCGTCTGCCGGCATCGGTTTGGCAAACCAATATCCCTGAGCTTCGTTGCATTGACACTCCCTCAAAATAGCCAGTTCTGCGTCGCTTTCAACCCCTTCTGCCACCACCTCCATGGATAGATTGTGCGCCAGCGAGCTGATCGCGCGCACGATCGATTGATTGGCCTGGATCTGGTCGATACCTTGTACAAAGGATTGATCGATTTTGAGCCGGTCAATAGGAAAACGTCTCAGGTAATTCAGACTTGAGAAGCCGGTGCCAAAGTCGTCGATCGATAGAAAAATGCCCATGCGCTTTAATTCATTCAGAATGGCCAGCACGGCGCCGACATTGTGCATCACGATACTTTCTGTCAATTCGAATTCGATATGATTGGGAGCAATATCGGATTCGTTCAAAATTGTGCACACTTGTTCGGCAAAATCGGCCTGACGGAATTCAAGTGCAGAAATATTCACGGCGATCCGCAACGTGGTACGGTGTACATCAATCCATTCTCGACATTGCCTGCAGGCTTCACGCAATACCCAGCGCCCGATCTCCACGATCAAGCCATTTTCTTCGGCAGTAGGAATAAAATGCAAGGGTGACAACAGGCCGTGCTTGGGATGGCTCCAGCGAATCAGCGCTTCCACGCCGACCACCTGGTCGGTAGCCAGACATATCTGCGGCTGATAATGCAATACAAATTCCCTGTTGCGCAGAGCCGCCCGCAGGTCACTTTCCAACGACATCCGATCAGCACTATAAATGGAAAGGCCAGGCATATATTCCTGGAAACCATTTCTTCCTTTTGTTTTTGCTTCGTACATGGCGGTATCTGCTTTGGCAAAGAGACCCTCAATTTCAGCATCGTCGGAAGGACAGACTGCAGTACCGATACTGACGGTGACGTATAACTCCTTGCCCATCACCTGAAAGGGCTCTCTCATGGAATCGACCACTCGCTTTGACAACGCACTGATCGAGCCTGCATCTTGCGGCGCATCCATAAGCATCGCAAACTCGTCACCGCCCAAGCGTCCAACGGTATCGCAATCGCGGGCGCAGCTTCGGAGACGCTCCGCCAGGGCGACGAGAAGCAAATCGCCGAAACGGTGCCCCATCGAATCATTGATCTGCTTGAAGCGATCCACATCGATAAACAGCAACCCAACTAGCGTTTTTTTGCGAATCGCTTCCCGGCACGCCTGAGTGAGACGATCATTGAACAGCATTCGATTGGGAATTTTGGTCAACTGATCGTAATGCGCCAGGTAATACAGTTCATCCTGCCTGCGATGGGTAATTTCCTGAAGCAGGTCATGTCCATTGGCGATGCCAGCATATTGCTCATTCTGGGTCATGATGAATCCACTCACCATGTGCTGCATACCGGCATCGATAATGATCTGGGCGACGTCATCGATGCTGCTGGTAACGTCGACCATGATCGGCGGTTTATTCCGGTAAGCCATTTGTTTTGTGTTCAGAAAATGGACTATGGTTTTATTGCCATATACTTCCCGTACATAGGGACGGCTGAAAAACTCCAGGAAAATATGGCGGTCAAGCAGGGTAACTGCCTCGTTTGCAATATCCACTACCGGCAGGGCATAAAGGCTTTCTTCGTCCAGAAAGCGATTTACGATGTCCATGCAGTGAGTAGTTGTCGCGGCCGGCGCGACATATTTGAGTAAACGAAGAACCGACGGTCCGTCTGGCAATTCAGCGTTGGCGATGTTGGGGTATCGATCCATTTTTGTCGCATTCCTTGGTTGTCTCGATGCTCCCGTAACCGCGGATGCCAATTCATGGTAATCAAGTAGAAAGCGGTTTTGGGCAGAGATCGGACTCTAGAGCATGTCGTTTTCCTTCCGGGCGAGCCATGCCTGAAGGGCGCGTTTTATATATCCCATCTCACTGCAAAGCACAATATGCTATGGCAATGTTGCAACCGTATGACTGCGCGTGCAGATGCTGAAACATGCTCAATCTGCCTCATTGCTGCCTTTAATTTTTTAAGGAGGGTTTGTAACAGTGACCCTCCTTCTCAGCTTTACTAATACGGACAAATACGGATCACGATCGCTGGGAATCCGAAATCAAAACCAGCGAGAACAGGGCCGACAGTTGCATCACGACAGCGCGTACGCAAATGGTAAGGGCCGCTGGCGATGGATGGCACAGGCCCGATCATCTGGCAACAAATCGTCCACCCGGCAGCTGATTGGGT
>JBDSHM010000349.1:0-5780 GCA_039918495.1 Sulfuriferula sp.
AGGTGTGTAAGCAGTTCGCGCTTACGCTCACGATCCACCGCATAAGCCTTTTGCGAGATCAATTCTGCGGTCGCATTGCGGCGTGCCACTTCGATCATGGCCGGCTTATTCAACAGGCTGTCTGCCAATGCCTTGATCTCGTCCGAAAAAGTCGCGGAAAACAACAGTGTCTGACGCTGTTTTGGAATCAACGCCATGATTTTCTTGATATCGCGGATAAAGCCCATATCCAGCATGCGGTCGGCTTCGTCCAGCACCAGAATTTCAACCCTAGATAAATCCACGGTCTTTTGCTGGGCATGGTCAAGCAGACGCCCCGGCGTCGCCACCAGAATATCCACCCGGCTACGCAGCTTCTGGATTTGCGGATTGATGTTGACACCGCCGAACATCATCATCGAGTTCAGCTTTAGATATTTACCGTATTCACGCACGCTTTCTTCCACCTGAGCTGCCAACTCACGGGTGGGAGTGAGAATCAGTGTACGGATCGGCGGACGGCCTTCGGAGGGACCTTTAACGGTTTTGTCGGAGAGGCGATGCAGAATCGGCAGGACAAAACCCGCTGTCTTGCCAGTCCCGGTCTGTGCGCCAGCCAGCAGATCACCGCCCGATAGCACGGCGGGAATGGCTTGCAATTGAATAGGGGTAGGATCGGTATAGCCGCGCTCGGTAACAGCACGGACGATTTCTTCGGACAAGCCGAGGGATGCGAATGACATAAATTTCCTGAGGAACAGATCGGCCTGTCGCTGCGCTTGCAGCGCCAGTCTTGGGCAGGCGGATGGGGTTTGAAAGCCAGATAGGCTGCGGTATAGGGACTGGAGCAAATGCCGCAGGCGTGCATTCTAACAGAGCGCGGGGGTTTGCGCTGGTTTAGCAACTAGCCCGGTTTGTCGACCGTCGGCAGACGCACGATGTAGCCGCCCTTGTCGGCACGGGTCAGCGCGAGCAGTTTGTGGGCCTGCGCGTCCTCCAGCAAGTCGCTAAACGTACGATAGCCATAATACGACTCGTTGAAGTCGGGTTTGCGCCGCTTCATGGTCTGCTTGACCATCGAGGCCCACATTTTTTCTTCCTCGCCGCGCTCGGCCAGCAGGGCTTCGACGGTTTCGACCACGAGGTCGAACGCTTCCTGCTGCTTGTCGTTTTCGCTTCTGGGCGCAGTCTTCTTCGCCGCACCATTGACGGCTTTATCGGGGGCTTTGCGCACTGCGCGTTTCTTCTGCGCTTCCTGTTCTCGTACCAGGTCGTCGTAGAAAATGAATTCGTCACAATTGGCGATAAGGAGGTCTGAGGTGGAATTTTTCACTCCGACACCGATCACCAGTTTGTTATTTTCACGCAGCTTGGAGACCAGCGGCGAGAAATCCGAATCACCACTAATAATGACAAAACTATCTACATGCGCCTTGGTGTAGCACAGGTCGAGCGCGTCGACCACCATACGGATATCGGCGGAATTTTTTCCGGACTGACGCACATGAGGAATCTCGATCAGCTCAAACGCCGCTTCGTGCATCGGCGCCTTGAATTCCTTGTAGCGATCCCAGTCGCAATAGGCTTTTTTGACCACGATGCTGCCTTTCAGCAACAGGCGTTCAAGCACCTTCTTGATATCGAACTGCGCATAATTGGCGTCGCGCACACCGAGCGCGACGTTCTCAAAATCGCAGAACAGGGCCATATTATTGATTTCATTGCGATCTGACATCTCTCTCTCCTATTTTCCGCGCATGAACATTTTATCCAGTTCTGCCAGACTGATCTGGAACCAGGTTGGACGGCCATGGTTACATTGATTGGCACGCTCGGTGGTTTCCATTTCGCGCAACAGCGCATTCATTTCGACAATGCTCAATTGCCGGTTGGCACGCACGGCACCATGACAGGCCAGTGTGCCGAGCAGTTCGTTGCGGCGTTCAGTGAGTACCCGACTGGCTCCCCATTCGCGCAATTCATGCAGCACATCGCGGGCGAGTTGCGCAGAATCGGCATTTTGCAGCAGGCGCGGCACGGCGCGTACTGCCAGACTGGTGGGAGACAGCGGTGCAATCTCGAAACCGATTTCGCGCAGAGCTGCCGCGTGCTCTTCGGCAGCCGCCACGTCCAGCGCATCGGCCTGGAATGCGGCGGGGATAAGTAATGGCTGGCTCGCCACTGCTTTTTGGTCGAGTGCGATCTTGAGCTTTTCATACATGACACGTTCGTGCGCGGCATGCATGTCCACCAGCACCAGGCCAGCTGAATTCTGGGCGAGGATATACACGCCATGCAACTGGGCGATGGCGTAGCCCAGCGGGTGCGCGACGATTTCTTCCATCTGTGCGGCAGCGGTTTTGGGCAGCGGCATATCCCGTGTCATCAGATCGTAAAAAGCCGCAGGCTGCGCTACACCCAGCGGCATTGGCGCTTGATAAGGCGTGCCTGAAGAAAACACCGGACGCGCAGCATGACTGGCGGGCTCGGGACTGGCCAGTTGCGCCTGCGCGGCCGGGTTCTCGCCACCGCGCCCGGCCAATGCCTTGTTCAATGCATGGTAGAGAAACTGGTGCACAGCGCGTCCATCGCGAAAGCGCACCTCGATTTTGGCCGGATGCACATTCACGTCCACCAGCGCCGGATCCAGCTCCAGAAACAGGCAATACGCCGGATGACGATCATGATGCAGGACGTCGCGGTAAGCCTGACGCAGCGCGTGTGCGATAAGTTTGTCGCGCACGAAACGGCCGTTCACGAAAAAATACTGCGCATCGCGGCTGGCGCGAGAATAGGCAGGCAAGGCGCTCATCCCGGTCAGGCGCAACTCGGCGGCAAATTCTTCCAACTCCAGCGCAGACGCGGCAAATTCTTCGCCTAGCAATGCTGCGATTCGGCGGCGCACATCCTCATGACGCAAATGATGCTGGGCGCGGCCATTGTGTTGCAGAGTGAACGCCACGTCCGGCCGCGCCAGCGCAATGCGCCGGAACGCTTCCTCGCAATGGCCGTATTCAGTGGCCTCGGTTTTGAGAAATTTGCGGCGCGCGGGTGTATTGAAGTAAAGATCGCGCACTTCAATGGTGGTACCCGCAGCCAGCGCTGCAGGCTGCGGTTCTCCAGGCTGGTCTCCGTTGGTCTCTACCTGATGGGCATGGTCAGCACCCACCGCCCGGCTGGCAAGGCGCAGCCGGGCCACCGCGGCGATACTGGCCAGGGCTTCGCCGCGAAACCCCAGACTGGCCACACGCTCCAAATCCTCCAAGCTGGTAATCTTGCTGGTTGCGTGGCGTGCCAGTGCAATTTGCAATTGTGCTGCAGCAATGCCTGCACCATTATCTGCTACGCGCATCAGCTTGATACCGCCCTGCTCCAGTTGCACGCGAATCTCCGTTGCTCCCGCGTCGAGACTGTTTTCCAGCAGTTCTTTTAATGCCGAGGACGGACGTTCGACCACCTCGCCTGCGGCAATCTGGCTGATCAGCAAATCGGGAAGGAGTTGTATTGCAGACATGGGCTATCCAGAAATTGATGGCCCGATTATACCCGGCTGGTCAATCCAACCGGGTATCAAAAATCATGAATTTGCCGCCAGTTTGGCGCGGATAGTGGCTGGATTGGTAGCAAAGTAGTGCTTGATACCATCCACAATAGCCGTGGCCATCTTGTCCTGATAAGCATCGTCGGTCAGACGCTGTTCCTCCTCAGGATTGGAAATAAATGCGGTTTCCACCAGGATGGAGGGGATATCCGGTGCCTTCAGCACAGCAAAGCCGGCTTGCTCGACCCGACCCCGATGCAAGTGGTTCACATCAGATAGTTGGGTCAGCACCGCGCGCCCCAGACGGCGACTGTCGTCATTGGTTGCAGTTTGCGAAAGATCAATCAGGGTACGTGCCAAATTCTTGTCTTTCACGCCTACATTCACGCCGCCAACCAGATCGGCATCATTTTCATTCTTTGCCAGCCAGCGTGCTGCCGCGCTCGTGGCGCCATGCTCCGACAAGGTAAACACGCTGGAACCACGTGCAGTGCTTTTGACAAAAGCGTCGGCATGGATAGAAACAAATAAATCCGCATTTACCTGACGTGCCTTGTCGACGCGCTCCCCCAATGGAACAAAAACATCACTATTACGTGTCAACACGGCGCGCATGTTCGGTATGGCATCGATCTTGGCCTGAACACGTTTGGCTATTTCCAGGGTCACATTTTTTTCGAGAGTACCCCTGGCACCATGTGCGCCGGGGTCGATTCCGCCATGGCCCGGATCAATCATCACCGTAATCAGTCGGGTAATTTTGAATTGCGGTTTTTTGTCGCGGGTACCCGGCGCTTTATCTTCTTTCTGCGTATCACCGGCTTGTACAGCTATCTCGGGATTGGGGAGGTCTTGTGCATGCGATTCCGTCGATACGCTGTTTGCGCCAGGGATTTTGGCATTGGCCGAATAAATGTCCAGCACCAGTCGATTGCCGTATTCACCTTCCGGTTTAAGGCTGAATACTTTCGGCTGCACAGCCCCACGCAAATCAAATACAAGCCTCATCACACCGGGGCGGTTGAGCCCTGCACGCAAATCGGTTATCAGCGGATCATTGGCGTCGATTTTTCCGGACAAATCCTGTAATGCATGGGAAGGTTCCACACCTTCCAGATCAATGACAAGACGATCGGGGTTGCTCAGTGTGAATAGTTTATAACGAATCGGTTTGGCCGATTCCAGGGTAAGACGGCTGTAATCGGCAGCCGGCCAGTAACGCACTACGTTGACCTCGTTGGCTGCCCAACTCAGGATCGGCGCAAACAACAATACAACCAGCAATCCCCAGCGGGTTATAAGTGCATTGTTCCCCTCAGTTGATTTAACCATTGCCTGCCCGCCTCCGTTTCCGCCATCAGTTCGGCTGTTCTACCGCCATCACACATTTTCAACACCACTCGCACATCCGGTCTGGGGAGCCATTCCCCGGCTTTTTCCGGCCATTCGACCAAGCAAATGCTGTCTGAATTGAAATACTCTCTGAACCCTGCTTCTTCCCATTCTAACGGATCTGCGAAGCGATATAAATCAAAGTGATATAACTTTAACCTAGAAATAGCATAAAGCTCAACTAAAGTATAGGTCGGACTCTTGACTTTTCCCTCATATCCCAGCCCTCTCAGGATGCCGCGTGCCAGCGTGGTTTTGCCCGCACCCAGGTTGCCATCAAGATAAAACACCAGGCCAGGCACCAGTATTTGCGCCATGTCTGCACCCATGGCAAGGGTTGCAGCTTCATCGGGCAGGTGAAGAGTCAGCTGCGGCGGGGTATCATCAGCAGGATGGATCATGGCGAACTCGATTTAGTAAAACTGGTGCACGATATCAAGGCGTGGGGGCAGGAACTCGGCTTTGGCGCAGTGGGCATCACCGATTGCATGCTGGACAACAGCGAGGCAGAGTTGCTCGCCTGGCTGAATAAAGGCTACCACGGCGACATGGATTATATGGCAAAACACGGCACCAAACGCACGCGACCTGCCGAGTTGGTGCCCGGAACGGTGCGGGTGATTTCGTTGCGCATGAATTACTTGCCTCCGCAGGCCGCCGAGAGTTGGGCGGCAGATAGGCCGTGCCGAACAGCCAGTCCCAGAGCGAGAGGTTGATCGCGAAGTTCACGTTCACCGGGCCCGCGCTCGGGTGCGTGTGATGCCAGACGTGCATCTCCGGCCCGTTGAGCACGTACTTCAGCGGGCCCATCCGCACGCGAAGGTTCGCGTGGTTGAAGTGCCCTATCGCGGTGGAGACGACGGCGGTG
>JBDSHM010000350.1:0-11439 GCA_039918495.1 Sulfuriferula sp.
GATCACGCCCGCCTGGCGCAACTGTCCGGCAACTGCAGTCAGGCTGCTTCCCGGCACGAGCGTAAATTCGATCGGCAGCGATTTCAATGGAAGCGGTGTGCGTGCGTACCAGAACAGCTCGCCACCCATTACCAACAAGGCGATGAGTAATACGACTATCAAGCGTTTAATCAAGGTCTGATTCCAGTAAAGTACGTATCAACTGCACGGCCGTATGTGGTTGCCAATGCTGATGCCCCAGCGTGCGAATTTGCCAGACCCCAATCACGCTATTGCACAACATTACCGCGTCAGCAGTGTACAAATCCTTAAGTTCAAATTCACCTATCCCTGTTTTCAGGCCTAATTTCGGCCCAGCTACAAGGATGCGGTCGCGTGTCACACCACACACCCCACAGGCCGACAGATTCGGGGTAAGCAAGGAATTGCCGCGCACGATAAGCAAGTTACTCATCGTGCCGCCAATTACCTTACCTCCCATATCCAATAAAATACCTTCCGCAATTTGCGGGTCATGCCATTCATTACGCGCCAGCACATTTTCCAGACGATTAAGGTGTTTGATGCCGGCCAGCGCGGGCTGCCGCCCCAGTTGTATATCACACACGCGTGCAATAATGCCCTGTTCAGTGTGACTACGAGGATAAGTTGGTATCGGGCTGCTGATCGTAATTGTACGTGACGCCACCCAATTCTCGGTAATGGCATAGCCGCGCAATCCGCTGCCTCGTGTAACGATAATTTTGACGATGCAATCCGGCATGTCGGTTGCAATGCGCACAATATCCGTCTCCAGTATTGCTTGCGCCGGTACAGTTAAATTCAGTCGTTCACAATCCGCGACTAGTTTCGCGTACTGGTGTACCCATGCCTTGGGTTTGCCATCGCGTAACAACAGCGTACGAAAGATACCATCGCCATAAGCCAATCCGCGATCCAGCGCATCCAGCATGCCGGTTTCTATTCCGTTTACCAAAATCATCCTGCCAACCCCAGTGCCCGTAACAAGCCTTTGGCTTTGGCTCGGGTTTCATTGAGTTCAGTCGCCGGATCGGAATCCGCCACAATCCCTGCCCCCGCCGAGAAACGAATATGCTCCCCGGACACCATGATGGTACGGATCAGGATGTTCAAATCCATATCCCCATCCCGGTTCAGATAACCCATGCTGCCGGTATAGGCGTGGCGTGGGGTGGCTTCGAGTTCACGAATGATTTGCATGGTGCGTACTTTTGGACATCCGGTGATCGTGCCTCCCGGAAACAGGGCACGAATCACCTGCACTGGTGTAATCCCCGTTTGCAGCATACCCACCACCGTTGATTCAATATGATGGACATAGGTATAACTGGCAACTGCCATCAGTTCGGCTACCCGTACGCTGCCCGGCACGCACACGCGTCCCAGATCGTTGCGTTCAAGATCTACCAGCATCACATGTTCAGCCCGTTCTTTGGGATGGGCAATTAGTTCCGCGCAGGTTTGCGCATCCTTCTCGTGCTCGCTGTGGCGAGGATGCGTGCCTGCAATGGGCCGGGTATGCGCCATGCCCGCCTGTACCTGCACCAGACGCTCCGGAGAAGAGCTTACAATGGCATGTTCAGGGGTAAGGCGCGCCAGCCCTGAAAAAGGCGCCGGATTGCTGCGACGTAGCGTCTGAAACAACGCTGGCGCAGGCGATTTACTTTGTATCCGGCCATGCCATCGACGCGATAAATTGACCTGAAATACATCACCGGCACGGATATAACGCTGTATTTTCTCTACCTGTTGAAGAAAATCCTGTTGCGGCGCTTCATGCAAATCACAGAGCACAACGGGTATATCTGCAGCGGGCATCAGGCCAGCCAGCTCATGCTGCAGTGTATCCAAAAGCTCTGCATATTCTGCTTCCGCAAATAGCCAGGTTTCGCCGCTGCGGCGATTTACCATTACAGCAGAGGGTATCCGGATGATCACCGCGAGGGGAAAACCGTCATCATCCGGTCGAGGTTGCACCGTAGGCTCCAACCCTTCCAATACTTCATAGCCCTGATAGAGAAACCAGCCACCTCGAAACGGCAAGTGTCGATAATCGGGATCTGTCGGACAACAAGCCGCATGCCAGGCCGTATCCAATTGACTCAGATATTGCTTTGCCTGGCCAGTCTTGAATAACAGCGTTTGTTGCGGAAATGCCAGCAGAATATCCCAGCCGTCACCGGATGCCGTCTCCAGCAGCACCGGATAGCGCTGTGGATTGGCTTGATGAAGGCTTAATAGATCGGCGGTGTTGCAGAGTAGGGAAAGAACGGGCACGGAAGGGATAGCGCCGCTATAGAGCGCCCGGATTATATTTTGCTGAACACCAGCGTGCCGTTGGTACCACCGAAACCGAACGAGTTCGACAACGCCACATCAATTTTCATTTGTCTTGCCGTGTTCGGCACATAATCCAGATCGCAGGCTTCATCCTGTTCAAAAATATTGATGGTAGGCGGTGCGACCTGTTCATGCACACTCAGCGCTGAAAATACAGCCTCCACGCCACCAGCAGCACCGAGCAGATGCCCGGTCATGGATTTTGTGGAACTCATTGCCGTTTTGTATGCGTGAGCACCCAAGGCGCGTTTTACAGCCATGGTTTCAGCCAAGTCACCTAATGGCGTAGACGTCCCGTGAGCATTGATGTAATCCACTTGGTCTGCATTCAATCCCGCATTCTTCAATGCATTTCGCATACAACGGGCCGCGCCCTCCCCATTTTCTATCGGGGCAGTCATATGGTAGGCATCGCCGCTCATACCGAAACCAGCCACTTCGGCATAAATTTTTGCACCCCGCGCTTTGGCATGTTCGTATTCTTCCAGCACCAGGATGCCGGCACCCTCGCCCATGACAAAGCCGTCACGATCCTTATCCCATGGACGACTGGACGTAGCCGGATCATCGTTACGGGTGGACAATGCTCGCGCTGCAGCAAATCCTCCCATACCCAAGGGGCTGAGCGCGGATTCTGCGCCACCAGCCACCATCACGTCCGCATCCCCATATTCGATCATGCGAGCAGAATCCCCAATACAGTGGGTGGCCGTGGTGCACGCAGTGACCATTGCCAGATTAGGGCCTTTGAAGCCGTACATAATGGACAGGTTGCCTGCGATCATATTGATAATCGAGGCCGGGATAAAAAAAGGTGAAATCTTGCGGGGGCCACCCGCAAGATAAGTATTATGGGTTTCTTCGATCAGCGGCAAACCGCCAATCCCGGAACCAATATTGACGCCAATACGTTCGGCGTTTTCCTCGGTAACTTCCAATCCTGCATCTTTGACCGCTTCCATGGCCGCGACCATACCGTATTGAATAAAGATATCCATACGGCGCGCATCTTTGGGGTTAAGATACTGACCCACATCGAAATTCTTTACGTCCCCGGCAATCTGGCAGGAAAACAGTGCAGGGTCGAAGCGGGTAATACGGGTAATACCGGATTTACCCGCAAGAATATTGCTCCAGGATTCCTGAAGCCCTATGCCGACCGGGGACACAATCCCCAGACCGGTAATCACAACTCTACGCTTGGACAATAACGACTCCGCGAGATTGATAGTAAATTATTTGGCGAGATGACCATTGATGTAATCAATAGCCAATTTAACGGTTGTGATTTTCTCGGCTTCTTCGTCGGGAATCTCGCACTCGAACTCTTCTTCAAGTGCCATGACCAATTCAACCGTATCCAGCGAATCGGCACCCAAATCATCAACAAAAGAAGATTCGACCTTAACATCCGCTTCGTTTACGCCCAGTTGTTCAGCTACAATTTTCTTGACACGCTGTTCGATATTGTCCATCTAGATACTCCCAAGTATTAAAACAAAAAGCGCTGGCATTCTAACAAACTTGCCAGCATTACCCAAATTAGAGCGGTACAGCAGTAAGTCCTTCCAGCCAGCGCTGGAAACCGCTCATTCCATGTACATACCACCATTCACATGCAGGTTGGCACCGGTGATATAGCCGGCCGATTCAGAAGCCAAAAAACCAACTGCATGCGCAATATCCGCCACCTGCCCCAAGCGCCCCAAAGGTATATGCGCCAACAATGCATCGCGTTGCGCCTCTGGTAATGCTCGTGTCATATCCGTATCGATAAAACCGGGGGATACGCAATTTACCGTAATATTACGGCTCCCGACTTCCCGCGCCAGTGACTTGGAAAACCCCACCAACCCGGCTTTGGTCGCTGCATAGTTTGTTTGTCCTGCATTGCCCATTGTGCCTACCACAGATGCAACACTGATAATGCGACCATAACGGGCCTTCATCATGGCACGCAGCACTGCTCGGGATAACCTGAATACCGACCCAAGATTGGTCGCAATCACATCGTCCCATTCATCATCTTTCATCCGCATCAATAGGTTATCGCGAGTGATGCCGGCGTTATTAACCAGAATGGCAATTTCGCCGAAACGCTGCTGAATCTGCTCCAAAGCTGAACTAATGCTTTCTGCATCCGTAACCTGGAGTACTAAACCCATGCCTTGCAATGCAGATTGCTGCAGGTAATCGCTAATCGCCTGAGCGCCTTTTTCACTGGTTGCAGTACCAACAACAATCGCACCTTGTTTGCCTAATTCAAGCGCGATGGCTTTACCAATTCCCCGGCTCGCGCCGGTAACCAATGCTATTTTTCCTTGCACAATATTATCCCCTATCCAGCCAAGGCAGATTTGATCTCTTCAATCGCATCCCCACTGGTCAGTGCATACGTCTGTATACGACTGTCGATGCGTTTATTGAGGCCGGCCAGTACTTTGCCTGGCCCGCACTCAACGCTATGCGTTACGTTCTGAGCCGCCATCGCGCATATAGTTTCCACCCAGCGTACCGGATTATAAAGCTGACGAGCCAGCGCACTGCGTATTTGTGCCGGATCACTATAGGCCATTACATCTGCATTGTGGAGTACCGAAATGCGCGGGGCATGAATCGTTACGGATTCCAGATATGCTGCCAGCTGTTCTGCAGCCGGACGCATCAATGTGCAATGCGAAGGCACGGATACGGGGAGTAATAAAGCGCGTTTAGCGCCTTTCTCTTTAGCCAGTGTCATACCACGTTCAACGGCGGCCTTATTGCCTGCAATCACTACTTGTCCTGGCGAATTGAAATTGACCGGTTCCAGTACTTCATCCTGCGCAGCCTCCGCGCACACATTGCGCACAACATCGTCATCCAGCCCAAGAATCGCAGCCATGGCACCCACACCTTCTGCAACGGCGCTCTGCATGGCTTCAGCACGCAGCTGAACCAGCGGCAAAGCATCCGCAAACGACAATGCCTCCGCAGCCACCAATGCAGAATATTCGCCCAAACTATGCCCAGCCATGATTTCAGGCGGCAATCCGCCTTGACTGATCCAGGCGCGATAAGTCGCCACGCCGGCAGCGAGCATCACTGGCTGGGTATTCACCGTCATACCGAGTTGCTCAACCGTGCCTGTGGTGATCATTTGCCAGAAATCCCGGCCTAAAATATCCGAGGCTTCGCTAAATGTTTCTCGTACGATAGGCAGGCTGTCAAAACCTTGCATCATACCTACCGACTGGGAACCTTGCCCCGGAAAAATTAATGATAATTTCATTTATAAATCAAATAATTGGATTGATTATTTAAGACCACTTAATAAGCACCGATCCCCAGGTGAAACCACCACCGAAGGCTTCCATCAAAACGATTTCACCTGCCTGAATGCGGCCGTCACGTACCGCCGTATCCAGCGCAAGCGGAATGGAGGCTGCAGAAGTATTGCCATGGCGATCTACTGTGACAACAACGTTGTCCATACTCATACCAAGCTTTTTAGCAGTTGCCTGGATAATTCTGATGTTTGCCTGATGCGGTACCAACCAGTTTACGTCAGATTTTTGCAATTGATTGGCCGCCAGTGTTTCATCCACAATGGCGTCGAGCGTATTGACGGCCATTTTGAACACTGCGTTGCCTTGCATTTGCATCGTGGGCTTGGCATCCGTTGACTCAGTCGAGACACCACCATTAACGTGTAGCAGATCCTTGTAGCGGCCATCGGCATGCAAGTGGCTGGAAATAATGCCGGGTGTTTCACTGGCTTCGAGGATCACCGCACCGGCGCCATCTCCCCACAGTATGCAATTTCCACGGTCGCTCCAATCGGTGATCCGTGACAGTGTCTCAGCCCCAATGACTAGTGCGCGCCGCGCTTGGCCGGCACGGATAAAATTGTCGGCAATGGACAATGCGTAAACGAAGCCGCTACAAACAGCTTGCACATCGAACGCCGCGCTCCCATTACTCATACCCAGTTTGTTTTGCACCAGGCAGGCAGTGCTGGGGAAAATCAGATCGGGTGTCGTTGTCGCGACAATGACAAGATCGATTTCAGCAACATCAATTGCCGCCGCCGCAATTGCCTTGCGTGCAGCGGCAAAAGCCAAGTCACTGGTGGTTTCATGATCGGCAGCAATATGGCGTTCGCGAATTCCGGTGCGCTCCACGATCCACTGGTCTGAAGTATCCACCATTTTTTCCAGATCGGCATTGGTTAGGATACGTTCCGGCAAATAGCTGCCCGTACCCGAGATTCTGGAATACATTTTAGGCGACATCCTTATGCAGCGAGGCCATTTGTTGAGTAATGCGACTTAACACACCACTGCGCACTTCGCGTACTGCCTGTTCAATCGCATGCTCAAACGCATAACGGTCAGCGCCCCCATGACTCTTGATCACGATACCGCGCAAACCAAGCAGCGTGGCTCCATTATAACGGCGCGGATCTACCCGTCTTTTAAACGCATTCAGCACTGGCAATGCGATAAATCCGGCCATCCGCGTAAACATGTTGCGTTTGAACTCTTCTCGCAGCATGGTAGCAATCATTTTTGCCAATCCTTCGGAACTCTTGAGGGCAATATTTCCAACAAAGCCATCACACACCACGACATCGGTTGTGCCTTTGAAAATATCGTTCCCTTCCACGTTGCCGTAAAAATTCAAACCACTATTACGCAATAAATCTGCGGCCTGTTTGACGATGCCATTACCCTTGATTTCTTCCTCGCCCACATTGAGCAAACCTACACTGGGCATATTGCGTTGCTCAAGCGCTGAGACCAGCATGGCGCCCATAATGCCAAATTGCAGCAAATGTTCGGCAGTGCAATCCACATTGGCGCCCATATCCAATACGTAAGTATGGCCTTTAACTGTGGGCATTTCGGCTGCTATGGCGGGACGTTCAATACCGGGTAGCATTTTGAGGACAAAACGTGCGGTAGCCATGAGCGCCCCGGTATTTCCGGCCGACACGCAAGCGTTCGCCTCGCCACTCTTGACGAGGTCAATCGCAACGCGCATGGAGGAATCTTTTTTGGTACGCATGGCGAGCGCTGGCGACTCATCCATGGCGACCACTTCTGTCGCCGAATGAATGCGTAAGCGCGAGCTCGTTTTGCCATGTCGCATACGCAACTCGGCCTCGACAACATCCGACAAGCCCACCAGAACAATGTTCAGATCCGGGTCACGCGCAAGACATTTCAATGCAGCCGGGACGGTGACATGAGGCCCATGGTCACCTCCCATGGCATCAATAGCCACGGTTACATCTCTCATGATTCAGGAATTGCGTCCAAACGTTGCACCATTGAATGCGCTGATATTGACATCAACAGGTAAGCCGACTCGCACGTCGTGACGCAAGTAAATTGCACTGAGTGGATTCAGCGGCGCTTATTCGTCCTTGGTCCGCACCACTTTACGCCCACGATAAAAGCCGTTAGGGCTAATGTGATGACGCAAATGAACTTCGCCCGTGGTTGGCTCAACAGCCAGCGGTGGATTGGTCAGGAAGTCGTGCGAACGGTGCATGCCGCGCTTGGATGGGGATTTCTTATTCTGCTGAACTGCCATTTTAGTACTCCAATCAGGATTTCAATTTTTGATGCTGTTTCAAAGTTACCAGCACATCAAAGGGGGTGGGTCGACTCGACGTCTGTGTTTCTCGGTCTGTCGGACAAACTTCAGCTGGATGAAACGGAGCGGCTGGTAGCGACAATAAAACTTCATCTTCCAGCCATGCAAACCAATCGAACTGATTATCTGCAAGTACCGCATCCTCCAGGCCATCTGCCTGACGATCCCATAAATCCAGTTCCGTCGCATCGCGCGCAATATATACAAGGCTATTCGTTGCCAAATTCCAACCAAAATCCTGCATACAACGCTGACATTGCAATTGCAACTGACCGCTTGCTTCCAGCCTCAAGAATGGCCGGCCCGATTTTTCCAATCCGGCTGCTATTCGATAATGAATTTCACCGACGCTATCAGCCAGGGATTTGCATAGCCGTGTAAAATCACGCACCGCTACGGCGCTTTCCAACATCCCGGCGTCTTGCGCAAACGCAAGACAGTCAATGTTCGCCTGTTCCGACATAAGGCGCGCATGATATAATTTTCATCTTGTGTTGTCAAAATAAGGCTTCGCCGCGTGATCAAGAAAATCCTCATAGCCAATCGAGGCGAAATTGCTGTTCGTATCGTGCGGGCATGCTCAGAACTGAACATTACTTCAGTGGCTATTTATACGGATGCGGACCGCCATGCGCTGCATGTCAAAAAAGCCGACAAAGCCTACAATATCGGCTCAGATCCCGTACAGGGGTATCTGAATGCGCATAATATAGTCAACCTCGCTGTGGCGAGTGGCTGTGATGCGCTGCATCCAGGCTACGGTTTCCTGTCCGAGAATCCTGTCATTGCCGAAATTTGCGCGCGTCGCGGGATCAAGTTTATTGGCCCCAAGCCGGAGGTGATCCGTATGATGGGCGACAAAATCGAGGCGCGTAAAGCCATGATCAAAGCAGGCATCCCGGTCATACCCGGTAGCGATCACAACCTGGCAAATGTCGAAGAGGCGCGTACATTGGCCAATGGCATTGGCTACCCAGTGATGCTGAAGGCAACCAATGGCGGTGGTGGCCGCGGCATTCGTCGCTGCGATTCAGAAGCCGATCTGCTGAAAAATTATGATCGCGTGGTATCCGAAGCAGGGAAGGCTTTTGGGAAGCCGGAAGTATTCCTGGAAAAATGCGTGGTTAACCCAAAGCACATTGAAGTACAGGTCATGGCAGATACGCATGGCAATACTATCCACCTGTTCGAACGTGACTGCTCTATTCAGCGCCGCAATCAGAAGTTAATTGAAATTGCCCCCTCCCCACAACTTACCGAAGCGCAACGTCAATATATCGGTAAGCTGGCGGTGCGGGCCTCACGAGCAGTCGGTTATACCAATGCGGGTACAGTCGAGTTTTTGCTTGATTCGGATAATCAATTCTATTTTATGGAAATGAATACGCGCCTGCAGGTGGAGCACACCATTACAGAAGCAATCACCGGCGTGGATATCGTGCAGGAGCAGATTCGCATCGCTGCCGGCTTACCACTCCAATATAAGCAGGAAGATGTACATTACCGCGGTTTTGCAATGGAATTCCGAATCAATGCAGAAGATCCTAAAAACGGTTTCCTGCCCAGCTTTGGTCGTATCACCCGTTATTACGCGCCTGGTGGCCCTGGTGTACGTACCGATGCCGCCATGTATAGCGGTTACGTCATTCCCCCATATTATGACTCCATGTGCGCCAAACTTACGGTTTGGAACTTGAGCTGGGAAAGCGTAATGGAACGCGGTCGGCGCGCCCTCAACGACACCGTCGTATATGGTGTTAAAACCACTATTCCTTATTATCTGGAAATTCTGAAAAACCCGGATTTCCGTAGCGGCCGCTTTAATACATCATTCGTGGATACACATCCTGAACTGATAAACTATGCGGTACGTCAGCCACCTGAAATGATCGCGGCAGCCATATCAGCTGCCATTGCTGCCCATAACGGATTGTGATTCGTTCAACCAACAAGACTGCACTGAACAATGCCAAAAGTATTCATTTCCGATCTCGTCCTGCGCGACGGCCCTCAATCACTCATTGCCACCCGTATGCGCACCGAGCACATGCTGCCTATTTGCGCCAAGCTCGACAGCGTCGGCTTCTGGTCGCTGGAAGCCTGGGGGGGCGCCACCTTTGATGCTTGTGTGCGTTTTCTTAGAGAAGATCCGTGGGAACGCCTCAAGAAGCTGCGCAAAGCCTTGCCAAACACCCCCATACAAATGTTGCTACGCGGGCAAAATCTGCTTGGCTATCGGCACTATGCTGACGACGTTGTGCGCGCCTTTGTACAAAAATCGGCTGACAACGGGGTAGACGTATTCCGCGTATTCGATGCGATGAATGACCTGCGCAATATGCGTGTGTCAATTGAAGCCGTGAAAAAAGCCGGCAAACAGGCTGAAGGGGCCATTTCCTACACCACCAGCCCGGTACACAATATCCCTCACTTCGTCGAGCTGGCAAGAGGTCTGACCGAACTTGGCTGCGATACCATCGCCATCAAGGATATGGCTGGCTTGTTGACCCCTACCGCCGCCTTTGATCTGGTCAAGGCCGTGCGTGCAGCCACCGGTCTGCCGGTACATACACACAGCCACGCGACTTCCGGTCTGGCCAGCATGGCGCATCTAAAAGCCATCGAAGCCGGTGCAACCATCATTGACACCTGCATCTCAGCCTTTTCGGAAGGCGCCAGTCATCCCACCACCGAAAGCATGGTGGCCGCGTTAGCCGGCACCGAATACGATACGGGACTCAACCTCGCTCTGCTGGAGGAGATTGCCGCCTATTTCCGCGAAGTACGCAAACGTTACTGGCAGTTCGAAAGCGCGTTCACTGGCGTAGATCCGCGTGTATTGATCAGCCAGGTGCCGGGCGGGATGATTTCCAACCTGTCCAACCAGCTCAAGGAACAAGGCTCACTGGATCGCATGGATGAAGTGCTCAAGGAAATCCCGCGCGTGCGTGAAGACCTGGGATACCCGCCGCTGGTGACGCCAACTTCCCAGATCGTTGGTAGTCAGGCGGTCATCAACGTCCTCACGGGTGGCCGCTACAAAACCATCACCAACGAAGTAAAGTCTTACCTGCAAGGTCGATACGGGCAAGCCCCCGGCCACGTCAACGAGCAGGTACGCAGTCTCGCTATTGGTAATCAGGAAGTCATTACCTGTCGTCCTGCGGACATGATTCCAGACGAAATGGAAAAACTGCGTGGTGAGATCGAAGACTTGTCGAGGTCTGAGGAAGATGCGCTGACATATGCAATGTTCCCTGATCTTGGCCGCACATTCTTGCAAGAGCGTAACGCCGGCACACTGGCTGCCGAAGCATTGCTACCGGTGGAGGCAAAAAATGCTACCGCCACCACACACTCCGCCGCAGACGAATTCCGCATCACCCTGCACGGCGAGACTTATCACATTCGGCTAACCGGTACCGGTCACGCCGG
>JBDSHM010000351.1:0-2405 GCA_039918495.1 Sulfuriferula sp.
GCAACTGAACTACATGGAACGCCCGCAGAGTGTTTTTGCGTTGCAAAAAGCGCTGATGGAAACGCCCCCGCCACTGAGCAAAAAGCGCAAAATAATGGCCAGCCTGCGCAAAACACTCAACCGCGAAATTTTCTGATTCAGATGTAAGGGATACGATACCAAATTATGCGTTTTTCCATCTATCAGGCAAGCCGTCAAGGTGGCCGGGATTATAACCAGGACAGGGTGGCCTATTCATACAGCCGTGACGCCCTGCTGATGGTAGTGGCTGACGGCATGGGCGGCCATTCCCATGGCGAACTGGCCGCCCAGATTACCGTTCAGACCCTGGCCGAAACCTTTCAACGTCACGCCCGCCCCAAACTCAATGATCCGGCTGCTTTCCTGCATGGCGCTCTGGAGCGCGCGCACCATGCCATCAACGATCACGCCAATACCCATAATCTGGGTGAAATTCCGCACACGACCTGCGTCGCCTGCGTACTGCAGGAGGATGCCGCATGGTGGGCACACGTTGGCGATTCGCGGCTCTACTTGTACAGTGACCACGGCTTGGTGACACGTACCCGCGATCATTCCACGGTACAGCAGTTATGCGATGACGGCTTTATTACACAAGACGAAATGAAAACCCACCCGGATCGCAACAAGATTTATAACTGTCTGGGAGGGCATATGCAGCCAGACGTAGAGGTCTCGCGTCCGATGCCGCTGTCCGAACACGATACCATTCTGCTGTGTACCGATGGTCTCTGGGGTGCACTCACTGAAGAGCAGATCGCAGCCACGCTGCGCGCTTTCCCGATCGAACGGGCAATCGAATTTTTAATGGATCATGCGGAACTGCGCGCCGGACATAGCGGCGACAATTTATCTGCCGTCGCCATGACCTGGGGCGGGCTGAGTGAAGCAGGCAGCCAGTCGGTATCCACCCTGACCATGCCAATCAATACTTTTACTACCAAAATGGACGATTTCCCTGCATTGCCTACCGACCTGGCTGAAGACGAAGTAGAACGAGCCATTGCCGAAATTCAGGACGCCATCAAAAAATACTCAGGAAAATAATAACATGAACCGTCCCAGTCTGCGCCGCCCCGATCAATTACGCGACATTCAGTTTACCCGCCATTACACCAAGCACGCAGAAGGTTCCGTGTTGGTCGAATGCGGCGATACCAAAGTCATTTGTACCGCCAGTATCGTGGAAAAAGTCCCCGGTTTTCTGAAAGGCAAAAACCAGGGCTGGCTGACCGCCGAATACGGCATGTTACCGCGCTCTACCGGCAGCCGCATGGATCGCGAAGCAGCGCGCGGCAAACAATCCGGGCGCACCCAGGAAATCCAGCGACTGATCGGCCGCTCGCTGCGCGCAGCGGTCGATCTGGATAAACTTGGCGAACGCACCCTGCACATAGACTGCGATGTCATCCAGGCCGACGGCGGCACACGCACCGCTTCCATCACCGGCGCTTTCGTTGCCGTGCACGATGCCATTGGCACGTTGCTGGAACGCGGCCTGCTCGCCGAATCGCCGATCCGCGATTTTGTTGCGGCCATTTCGGTCGGCATTTACCAGGGCGTGCCCGTACTCGACCTCGATTACCTGGAAGACTCCGACTGCGACACCGACATGAACGTGGTGATGAGCGGACGCGGCGCCTTCGTGGAAATCCAGGGCACGGCCGAAGGCGCAACTTTCGACCGCACTGAAATGAATGCCCTGCTCGACCTTGCCGAGCAGGGCATCCAACAACTCACCATTGCACAAAAAACCGCCCTGGGAATTTGATTTTTGTCTGCTGGTTTCTTAAAACACCATCCTAATGCTTACCGGGCGCCAGCTTTACACCTCTCCGCTCCTCGGTAATGTAGGCTTGCAGCGCGATCATTTTGTAGTCATCGGCGGCGAGCGCCTTGCCTTGCAGTGGGTTTTGGATACACCAGTTAATCATTTCCCACACGGGCGCTACTTTACCGAGCTGTTTCTGGAATTTTGGGTAAGTTTCCGGATGCGTATCAGCGCCATTGGGATGGCACTGCACGCAAGCCACCCCATTGCTGCCCAGCTTGGAACTGGTCCAAAGCTCGCGACCGTCCTTAACCACTTTCGTATATTGCTCCTGCCAGCGATTTAAATCCGCCTGGGTGAATTCATCCGCTTGCGCCGGCAGCGCAACCAAGCCTGCCATGATGGTCCACAAAATACCAAACTCCAATTGTTTCCTACGCATGGTTTTTACTCCCTATGTCCTCAGTATTGGGTTTGCGGCGGGATACGCTTGTCCGGCGACTGGAATACGGTATCCTCCGGTTCGCCGGTTTTTGTGTTGAAGGCCACGGTGCGGCCGGTGTTGCTAAACAGGTCGTAATGCATGTCCACATTGCCGTTCGCCATGTTAATG
>JBDSHM010000352.1:0-4266 GCA_039918495.1 Sulfuriferula sp.
TGCTCAGTCGTGCTTTCAAAAGCAGCCGGCAACTCGCCGACAGCCGCAAGTAATTGGAAACGCTCGTCATAAATAGCTGCAAAAGCGACGCCGGGCTCGGCATACTGCGCACTCAACAGATTTTTCAAAAACCGCTGATTATGCGTGACCACACCGTACTCTGCTGCCGCAGCCAAATACCGGGCTTGTACTACACCGCGTTCGTGTAATGCCTGCTCCGCATCATGTATGCCGCTGTAACTGAAATACGCCCCAAGGAACAGCGTAATAATCAATGCCGGCAGCATTCCAAGCAACATGGCGTGTTGCCGCAAACCCCATCGATTCAAAGCGGTGACTCCATGAGCAATGCAACAAGTCGTTGCACATCTAATCGAATAATATGCAGCAAGGCTTGTGGTGATGGCAATGGCTGATGCCAGGTTATTCCAGGAATTTGCAGGCGCTGCTGGGCTGGCATGGCGCACACCACAAACCGAGGATTACTCCCAATACGGGATAGCGAGGCTGCAGGCCGCTTCATGCTTCCCAAACCCGGCCATTGTTATCCTGCTTGCCCATTCCTGCCGACCTTTTTCTTAATTCCTATTTCTTGCCATTCAGATTGAACGTCGCTCCTGATGCGTCAATACACTCGTTTCCAGATAGTCTAGACCGTCTGGGTTAATTCATTTGGATCAAAATTCGTTGTTATATCCAAAAACTAGACCGAATGACAGATTTCGATTTTCTGTCTGGCTGGGATAATTGCTCCATCAGCTCGCGTACAAATATTAAGTGAAACAAAACTAGTTTATTTGATCTGGTAATAGCGAATAGCTCAGAACCAACCAGCTCAATTTCAATATCGCGCAAGTAGCGCGACTCAGTCTGCCGCTTAACCCCCATTTTCTATCTGTATAGAAGTGGGGGTTCTTTTTTGCCTATAGCCATTCAGCCGTAAAAGAATTCGGAATACTTCGCGATTACAAACTGCGTCTGGATTTCCTGCCCGAAGATGTTCACAGCAATTTACGCCGCTGTGCTTCCATCACCGCCTCGGTACGATTATTCACTTCCAGCGCCCGGAAAATTCCGGCCAGATGGACTTTGATCGTTCCTTCACCCAACCCCAATTCACGGGCGATCAGTTTGTTGGGCTTGCCGGCGGCAAGTAATTTGAGTACATCCATTTGCCGTTCAGTCAAACAACAAGGTAGCTGACCACGTAAGGCAACCTGGGGGACAATGTTCGCTGCCGAGCTCAACTCTTGATCCATTACCAGTGGAGGCAGGTATATGCCACCCGACAATACGAGTCGAATTGCTGAGAGCATGACCTGACTGGAGGAAGATTTAGGGATATAACCCAGCGCTCCGACATCCAGCACCGCCTGCACATTAGGGCGCGATTCAGAACCCGACAACACCACCACCGGCACTTCCGGATGCGCCGTCTGGAAATGCACGACACATTCGACGCCAGTCACACCCGGCATATGCAGATCAAGCAATGCGAGATCGACATCCTCATGCTGATCGGCTTGAGCGATCGCCTCCTGACAGGTAGCCGCTTCCAGCACCTGAATGTCTTCTCCGCTCAACTGCTGCAACAGATGTCGAGCACCTTCGCGAAATAATGCATGATCGTCGGCCAGAATAATTTTCATTTTTACCAACCCAGTGTCAGTGTCATAAAAGCACGCCGCTCAAAGTGCGTTTCCGGCCTGAATTCGCTATAAGGCCCATTCAGGCTTTGCCCCACCAGCGCCAACTCGGTCTCGTGCGCACCATCGCGCCAGCGCTTGGCAATACGTGCATCGATCCGCTCATAACGATGCACCGGGTCACCCTCACCTAACCAGGTCATCGCGGCTTCCTGATAATAGCCCATACTGGCTTGATATCCGCCTTTGAATTCCTGGCTGATAAGCAAGCTAGTCTGATGGCGTGGTACCGAATAGCGTGTATCCTGATCGGAAGAACGCGCTTTTGTCCAAGCTTGGTTGAGCACGATCAGACTGCCTGCCAGCGGGCGCCAGCGCAGCTGGAATTCCGCCCCGGTTAGCGTAGCGTCATACAGGTTACGAGTAGTGGTGTAGCCATTATACGGATCAAGAATCTCAGTGCCCGGCGCATAATATTGCTTTATCTGGCCTATCAATTTGCTATAACTGTCGTGAAATATTCGCGCATCGACGGTCATTCTCAATTTGCGAAAATCCCCCACATAACCGATTTCACGCGACACCACTTGTTCGGAACTCAGTCCACCATTATTCAACGCAACCTGATTAAGCAAAAGCCCATTGTAGGTGTAACGAAAATTAGCGCTCTCCTCCACGGGTGTGGGTGAACGATAACCCTTGCTGATACTGGCGCGGAGTGCATGATCCTGGTTAATCAGATAGTTCACGGCCAGACGCGGTGAGAATGTAGCGCCTCCGTAATACTGCTTCTCCAGCATTGCGCCTGACTGGACCAGCCAATGCGACGTGGCACGCCACTCGCTATTGAGGAACAGCCGGTATAAATTACCTCCCAAAGCTTGATTCGAACCCAGATAGCTGGCTGAAGTTACCTGATCACGCCGCACTTCAGCCCCCCACACCAGGCGTATATCCTGGCGTGGGTTGGTAATCATCTGAAACTCAAGACTGTCGCGATAAGCTTCATAGTTAAGATTGACCGGATAATTAAGTGTTGACGGTAAAGGCGGCGGCAATAAAGGCAACGCTGGCGGCCCAAGGAATACGCTCCATTCTTCACTCACACGATTGTGAGAGTGATTGAATTGCAGCGACCATTCGCTACTGGCATCAGGCGCACGACGGAATTTTATCTGCGCGAAATCACTCACTGAGTACTGATTATGGGCAGGATAAGTAAAATCGTTGGGAAAACCTTTTTGCCAGTTTCCCTCACTGTAACCTGCTTCTGCACTCAGCTCATCCGTAGTATTCAAATGATAATCCGCACGCAGGTTGACCAGTCGGTCACGCGACAAATCAGGCAGCATTGAGTAACGCTGATCCTGTTTCTGCGCCACGGTAATGCGGTAATCCAGCGCACCGTGCTGGCCACCATAACGATACATGCCATCACGCACATGATTATCGCCAAGCGTTAGAGAAGCGGTGTTACCCTGGGTTTGTGAAGGGTGCTTGGTAATGATATTGATCACCGCCAAAAAAGCATTCGGTCCATAGGTTGCTGCATTGGGACCACGCACCACTTCGATACGCTCAATATCCTCGATCGCCAGCGGCAGATCGCGCCAGTTCACCTGACCAAAGCCGACGTTATAGATAGAGCGCCCATCCACCAGCACCTGCATGCGGCGTGAGTAAGCATCGCTCATGCCATGATAGGTCACCACCGGGATATTGCCCGAGTAATTGGAGACACTAAATCCCGGCACCAAACGCAGCAAATCGGGAATCTCGCGAAAACCCGAGGCACGGATCACTTCCTGATCAATTACCGTCACCGCAGCCGGTGCCTCCTGCTGCGGTTGCAATAGCCGAGACGCGGACAACACTACCGGCAAGTCGGTTAGATAATCCGTCTCGGTAGGCAATCTTCCTGTATCAGCCCACGATGGCCCACTCCCGAGCAGTGCAAGTCCTGTAATCAGGCGCAGCAATGCTGATTGCATGTTTCTCCCTCTTCATTCTTATTTTTTATTTGCAACTTGCGGGCAACCGGCTAGCTGCTTTATGTACTTCTAGCCATCTCCTGCAACGATACATAATCCACCTTACCCGTACCCAATACAGGCAAGCTCTCTATGTATTCAAAACGACGCGGGACGAAAATTTCCGGCATTCCAATCAGTCTCGCCGCTTCCAGCAGTCGCTCACGCGACAGACCGGGTGCCGTGGTAAACAGTACGATCGCTTCGCCGCGCTGTTCGTCCAAAACCGTTGCGGCCCCGTGCTGAAAATCCGGTGCTGATTTATTCGCAATCGCCTCGACCATTTCCAGCGAAATCATTTCACCCGCCACTTTGGCAAAGCGTTTGACGCGCCCAATAATATGGACGAAACCATCGTGATCAATCTCTACAACATCGCCAGTATTGTACCAGCCTGACCCAACTTCCGAGACTGGCGCCTCCAGCATACCGGGGGACTCGACACGATAATAACCCAGCATCAGATTCGGCCCGCGTACATGCAGCACGCCGCCACGATGGATGCCTGGCATCGGCACCACACGTGCCTCGACACCCGGTAGCAAGTGACCCACACTACCATGACGTATATCCGTCAGCGGGTTTACAGC
>JBDSHM010000353.1:0-3360 GCA_039918495.1 Sulfuriferula sp.
TCGATGCGTCCGGCATCACTCAAGTTCTTGCGGCCCAGGTCGTAAACCTTAATGAACGCGGCATTCAGATTCCTGACTGATTAATCAGGTTACGGATAGTCAGCAATTTAAAAATTACATTATCAACGGAGTTTGGGCGCGTGTTAGTCATTGTTGGATATCTTATTGTTTTAGCCTCTGTGTTTGGTGGCTTCGCACTGGCTGGTGGCCATTTGGCCTCGCTTTTGCAACCGGTGGAACTGCTGATGATCGGTGGGGCAGCTACGGGGGCATTCCTGGTCGGAAATAATGCTAAATCCATCAAGGCCACACTCAAGGCATTACCCAGCCTGCTGAAGGGATCAAAATACACAAAAGAACTGTACATGGAGTTAATGGCACTGCTGTATGAATTATTGAGCAAAGTGCGCAAAGAAGGTTTGATGTCGATAGAAGGGGACGTTGATAATCCTAACGAGAGCGCGATTTTCAGCAAGTATCCAGCGATTCTCTCTGATCATCATATTATGGAATTCATGACCGATTATTTGCGCTTGATGGTGGCGGGAAATATGGATGCATACCAGATCGAGAATCTTATGGACAACGAGATCGAAACCCATCACCACGAGGGTGAAGTGCCTGCGCACTGCATTGCAAAACTTGGTGATGGCATGCCGGCATTCGGCATTGTGGCCGCAGTCATGGGGGTTGTGCACACCATGGCATCGGTTGGGTTGCCACCTGCAGAGTTGGGTATTCTGATCGCCAATGCATTGGTCGGAACTTTCCTTGGTATCTTGCTCGCGTATGGATTCGTCGGGCCGCTAGCCAGTTTACTGGAGCAAAAACTGCATGAATCCTCGAAGATGTTTCAATGCGTTAAGGTAACTTTACTTGCCAGTCTCAATGGCTATGCACCGGCGCTTGCAGTGGAGTTTGGCAGAAAAGTGCTGTTCTCGACCGAGCGCCCCTCTTTCAGCGAACTGGAAGATCACGTCAAGCAAGCTAAATCCAAATAATCAGATAGATCATCAGGAACAGATATGGCCGAAGCGGCATCACGCCCCATTATAGTTAAGCGTATCAAAAAATCCGGTGGCGGCCACCACGGCGGTGCCTGGAAAATTGCCTATGCGGATTTCGTTACGGCGATGATGGCTTTTTTCCTGTTGATGTGGCTGCTTGGATCAACCACAAAAGGCGAATTGCAAGGTATTGCGGAATATTTTCAGACGCCACTCAAGGTTGCATTTGGAGGTGGTTCGGGTAGTGGTGATAGTTCCAGTATTATTCAAGGCGGAGGCAAGGATTTAACCAGGCAGATTGGCCAAATCAATAAGGCCGACAATCCGACGCAGAAGAAAACCTATGATCTCAAGGCGGCCCAGGCGGATCTTGAACGTCTCGATGCCTCTCGCTTAAAAGCGCTGAAGGGTCGTATAGAGACAGCCATTGATGCCAACCCGACATTAAAGCAATTCAAAAAACAGTTATTGATCGATATTACGACCGAGGGTTTGCGCATTCAGATCGTTGACGAGAAAAACCGTCCCATGTTTGCTATATCCAAGGCCCAGCTGGAGCCTTATACAAAGGAAATCCTTCACGATATCGGACATACATTGAATGATGTTCCGAATAAAATCAGTCTATCTGGCCATACCGACGCATCACCGTATTCAGGTGGTGGTGCTGGCTACAGTAATTGGGAGCTATCTGCTGATCGTGCCAATGCATCACGTCGCGAACTGATTGCGGGTGGTATGGATGAGAACAAAATATTGCGTGTTGTGGGGCTCGCTTCGGCTGTTCCCCTCGACAGCAAGGATCCTTTCAATCCTATTAACCGGCGTATCAGTATCATCGTGATGAACAAGAAAACTGAAGATGCCATAGCCAAGGAGGCGGGCAACGTAACTGAGGTTAACAGTGCAGCACAAGCGCAACAAAGCCTTCCTGGTGCGCAATCCAAACTTCCTAAATAATTTGATTACTGGCGTGTAGGGAACGTAACCGGGGCAAGCCCCGGCAATCTTTTTGCGGAGGCTGGAAATTGTTGTTTGTTAGACCGCCAAAATTTGGCACATTTCAGCAAGCTGCTGTTCGGTTTCTTCAAATACCTGCAGGACCGTTTCCTGCCCTACGCTGAGTCTGTCCCAGGCGGCTGTTGAAACCGGTGGGACCAGTTCCTCCTCATCCATAGCCAGATCAAGCGCATGCACGATCGCATCGGCCACATGTACAAGCGAGACCAGCGTACAGGACACCGTAGGATCAGGCGCATGATGACCTCCTATGGCCAATTGAATATCCTGCGGCAGTTTCCAGTATTCAGCTAATGCTCGACCTACCATGGCGTGATCAATACCCAGTACACTTTGTTCAGCCTCAAACAAAGTGCAATCATGTATGGCGCGGTGAGTGAGCGCCGACTGATTCTGTTTGGGAAAATATATCGCCAGAACCAGAATGCCGATATCGTGAAGCAGTCCTGCTGTAAATGCGAGCTCCTGATCCTGATGGAGTTGACGCGCCAGCGCTTTGCAACATACGGCCACAGCAATCGAGTGATGCCAGTTTTTCTCGATTTCGCCTGCCAAGTCATGGTTGGCGATAAAGCCATTCGCTACGGATGCGGCGACCACCAGCGTGCGCATGCTTTTCAGACCAAGAATTGCGAATGATTCCCGAATGCTGGTGACTCTATGAGACATGCCGTAAAACGAGGAATTGGCCAGGCGTAGTGTGGTAGCGACCAATGCCGGGTCGCGGGCAAGTTTTTCAGCCAGCGTATCAATATCGACATTGTCTTTTCCCATCGTGCTCAACAAATCAGTCACAATTTCAGGCAGGGGCGGTAGGCCCCGGATCGTTTTAACGATCTCGCTCATGGTTAACTTATGCACGATTTTTATCCAGACGATATTGAATGAGGTGACGAAGTAGCAGGCCACTTGCACCTGAAGTACCCGCCAGCCGAAAGAGTTTCACAAGGCGCTGTAGCTGGATGTCGTGAACGTCATTCGCATCGGCTTCAGTAAGGCAGGACATTTGCACATGCAAATATCGTATTCTGCGACGCCGCAGAATCATCAAGGTGGCTTCAGTAAGCGTCGTGCCTCGTGATAACAACAAGTTGCCTTCCAAATCGTTTAGGTTGTCTACCAGTATCATGCCCGCGACAGCCTTTTCCAGAGCGATTTGTTCATGGGTCGCGTTCATGCGTTTACCTCCTGCTTTAACAGGGTAAGCACGCTGCCTTGAGAGATGGAATGCAAGCCCATGCGCTGACTAAATATTTGATAGTGTTGCTGCCCAATCTGAATAGTAGGCGGGTCGTTTGCATCAATCTCATGTGTTGCTTTGTGCAGGGTGGGC
>JBDSHM010000354.1:0-2020 GCA_039918495.1 Sulfuriferula sp.
GGTAACGCAGCAAAGCGATGAGGGGCATGGGGCCGATGTTTTTCTCCAGCTCTGCATGCATTCCTACAGACACGCTTGGAGCGAGGGTTGCGAAATTGTGGCTGGACAGAAAAGCGGACTCCGAACTTTCCCGTCCTCCCTCATAGGCCATTTGCAAACCTACTGCAAAACCGCTGAGCAACTCTGCTCTGGCACCGCCTTCCAGCATGCCGAAGCTGGTGCGCGCAAACCAGGGTTGGCCGTAGTAGCGCACCACCGGGATTAGCGTGGTTTGGTTGGTTTCAGCACCGTCATAGGCTGGGCGTGACCATAAACCAGCCCCCAGCTGCGTGGTAAGGGGTGGGGCGTTTTCAGCACATACCGAGAACGGCAGCATGCAAAGCAGGGAGAGAAGTAACAAACGTGTGGATAACATATCGCGGTTTCCTTAAATTGAAACGGGAAAAAATTAATCCGGGTCAGCCTGGTGCGCTGATACGCGAAATGATTATGCCTTAATATTGGGTGGCTCGAACGGCCATGGCAAAAGCTGGATCAAAAGAACATTGGGCCGGATCCTGCAATTCATCTTGATGCAATGTCTTTAGGTTCGGTGTATCAAATGTTTGACTAGTCCCTGTTTGTAGTCGGTGCAGTGTTGCCACTATGCTTGCATCGCGATCATTTCAGCAACATTTTTTTCGTTGTCGCGCTAATATATGGGTTCAAGCAATAAGGTTTACAAGGCTACACTTCTGATTCGTCGGCTAACTTTGAAAGGAATCCTTTGAAATGAGTAATACCGCAGACTACAAGCTACTTCGTAACTCCTCCGTGGGTTCCGAGCTTCATGAGGACGAAGCCAAGACCTTGGCAGCGAAATTGGGCGTACGTCAATTAAAGGATGGCGAACTACTTATCAAAGAGGGTGGCTCCGAACAGTCATTGTTCATTCTGGCCTCAGGCAAACTGGCCGTCATCAGCTCCAATAGTGAAGGCAAGGAGAACGCGGTTTACACGATGAAAGAGGGAGAATGCGCCGGCACCCGCGCCTTTGTCGATCGCACACCGCGCAAGGCCACCCTCCGTGCAGTCGGCAATGCGACGGTCTATACACTCTCCCCGGAAGACTTTGAGTCCCTGGTGGATTCACACCCGCGCCTGGCTTACAAAGTGATGCGGGCGCTATTTCGTATCACTCACGCCAATCTGATGCGGATGAACCAGGAAAGCCAGGTAATGTCCAATTACATTCATAAGACACAAGGGCGGTTTTGAATTGCCGCAACACGTCAGGGATTAGTCTCGACATCAGCATGAATAACGAAAAAAATTTACCCATCGTTCAAGAATCAAAAGCATTAACCGTTTCCGGGCAGCAAGTGAGCCTGGTATCTCGTGGTCTGGGCGTACTCAAGAGCATAGCTTCTGATTCTCAAGACGATAATAATGCTGCGAGGCAGTGGGAGCTGGGTTGCGAATATCTAAAAGGCACTGCAGCTGCGCGGGATTATGAACGGGCTTTCTACTGGTTTTGTAATGCCGCCGAGCAGGGACATGCCGAGGCACAATTTGCTCTTGGCGCCTTGTATGCAGCAGGTGATGGCGTCAAGCAAAGCGATGCGCTCGCGGTGCAGTGGTATCGCAAAGCTGCAGAGCAGGGACATGCTTGGGCAAAACGCAACCTTGCACTCAGGTTGGCTAGCGGAAAAAGCGTTGTGCAAAACGATAAGTAGACATTGATCTAAAGCTGATATAGGTTTAACACAGGCAGCATAAATTGGAAAGCATGAGATGCTCGCTGAAGAACAAGCATTGGAAAAACTGGAAACGGAGCAGTCGCAACTTGAAGAGCAGGTTGGTTTATTCGAGTTGGAACGCGAAACCACCAAGACCGATGTTGTACGGTTTCAAAAACGCTATTACGACACGGTAGGGCGTTTGTATGTTGAGCTGGATAAACTGCTTGCCGGTCTTGCGCAGCAAGAGGCTGCAGCCAATCCAGACAGTCCTGATGCGCAGCAACAGGCCCAGGCTGCGC